>NZ_JBEXWT010000078.1:0-42736 GCF_040629945.1 Kitasatospora sp. NPDC005856
GTGTTGGGCGGAAGTTTCTTGGTGTTGTGGGCCGGGGTGGTGGCGGGTTTGGCCCAACAAACGGTGGATTTAACCACCCGGGGGGGGCCGCCATCCGGCGGCCCGCCTCCCTCCAGCCCCAATAGTTAGGTACCTAAGCACAAATACTTAGGTACCTAATCACAAACGAAAGGAGACCCGACCCATGAGCAAGAAGGCCCCCGGCGCTCCTCCGCCCTTCGTCCTGTGGCGCGAGGTCCTGGTCGCCTACGCCATGCCCGCCGCCATGGCCGGGACCGGCGGAGCCGTCACCGGGCAGCCACAACTGGTGGCCGCCGCACTCACCACCATCGGCGGCACCTCCGCCCTGGTGGCGGCGACACTCGGAGCCGCACTACGCCGCCGCCCCGTCCGCAGCCGACCGGCCCGGACCCCGCGGTGGCTCGTGGCCGCCACGCTCGGTCTGGTCGCCGCCGCGCTCGGCCTGGCGCTCGGCCTCGTTGCCGCCCACTGGCTGCCGCAGATCCCGGCCCTCGCCCACAGCCCGTGGCCGCGGCGGCTGCCGATCGACCTGCCGGTCTCCTCGGCGATCGCCGCCACCATCACCACCTGGCACTGGCGCGGCAGCCGCCCGGCACGCACGGCGCAGCACCGACTCCCCGCCACACCCCAGCCCACCGCCCCTCGGCCCGAAGCCGCACTCCACCCCGAAAGGCAAACGTCATGATCGTCATCATGGGCGCCGGTGGCGCCACCGGCGGCGCCACGCTGCGCAGCCTCGCCGCCCTCGGCGCACCGAGCCACGCCCTCAGTCGCGACCCCGCCCGACTGGCCGCCACCCTCGACGAGCGCACGCTCGCCCGGACCACCACCCTCCCGGCCGACGCCGCCGACCCGGCCTCCCTGCGCGCGGCCTTCCGCGGCGCGCACCAGCTCTTCCTCACCATGGCCAACGGCCCGCAGCAGGTCCGGCACGAGCTGAACGCGATCGATGCGGCGCTCGACTGCGGAGTGGAGCACATCGTCAAGGTCTCCGCGCCCGCCGCCGAGCCGGACTCCCCCGTCGCCGTCTCCCGCGGCCACCACCTGATCGAGGAGCGACTGCGGTCCTCCGGCGTCACCACCACCGTCCTGCGACCGTACGCGTTCATGCAGAAGCTGCTGCTCCTGGCGCCCGGAATCGCCGCCGCCGGCGTGGTGCACGGCGCGATGGGCCAGGCACAGTGCAACTACGTGGACGTCCGGGACATCGGGGACGCCGCGGCCGAGGTGCTCACCCGCCCCGAGCTGGCCGGCGGCACCCACCCGCTCACCGGCGGCAGGACCTACAGCTACCCGGAGCTCACCGCACTGCTGGGCGAGCTGCTCGGCCGGCCGGTCCGCTACCTCGACCTGAGCCCGTCAGAACTGCACGCCCACCTGGTCGGCCGGGCCGGGATGCCGCCCTGGCTGGCCACCCACGTGGTGGAGATCCAGCAGCTCGCGGTGGTTCGCAAGGAGACCCCGGACGGCTCCTTCCTCCGCCTCACCGGACGTGCTCCGCGTACCCTGGAGGCGTTCCTCGGCGAGAACCTGCACCGGTTCCGCTGACCACCGGACAGGACGGCGGGCCGGGCCCGCACCGGACAGCCGATCCGGAGCCCGGGCCGAAACCCGAGCCGGAAATCGGGGAAATCGGCCCGGAAATCCCGGCCCGCCACCTCCCGCCACCCGAAGGGAGCAGGAATCACTGTGGCATGGATCACGGTCGAGAAATCGACCTGACGATCCGTCAATTCTCCTGACACCCCATCACATCGATATCGAGAAGCCTCAGTTGTTGACTGACGCTTTGTCAGATTCCGCCATTCCGGCGCCAGTTGGGCCGAGTGTCCGCTCCTGACCGATCGCCGTCCCGGGACTAGCATCAGTCGGGTTGTCCGCTCCGGCCCGGAGTGGGAGCACCTGATCGGACGGTGCTCCCACCGCCCCAGGGGCCGGGCATCGGTCGGAACGGGGCGAGGACGAGGAGCGCACGGCTGCCATGACAGCTGAACCGAGCCACCCGGAGCAGCACGCCACGCCACCGCAGGAGCCCACCCCGGCGGCGCAGCCCACCCAGGCCGCGCCCCCCGCGCCCCCCGCGCCGCCCGCGCCGGCACAGCCCGACCAGGCCCCCGGGCAGACGCCCGAGCAGCCACTGGCCCTGTTCCCCGGCCGCCCGGCCGCCGCCCCGCGCACCCTGGTCGACGTGCTGGACGCCACCGTGCGCGCCCACCCCGACGAGCCCGCCCTGGACGACGGGCACACCGTGCTCAGCTACCGCGCCCTGGCCGCCGAGGTGGAGCAGCTGCGCCGCCGGCTGGCCGCCGCCGGGATCGGCCCGGGCGACCGGGTGGGCGTGCGCGTGCCCTCCGGCACCAACGGCCTGTACGTCTCGATCCTCGCGGTGCTCGCCGCCGGTGCCGCCTACGTCCCGGTGGACGCCGAGGACCCGGACGAGCGCGCCGAGCTGGTCTTCGGCGAGGCCGCCGTGGCCGCCGTGCTCGGCGCCGGGCGCGACCTCGCGACCACCGGCGAGCGCGCTCCCGCCCTGGAGCGCCGCCCCACCCCGGCCGACGACGCCTGGATCATCTTCACCTCCGGGTCGACCGGCAAGCCCAAGGGCGTGGCCGTCACCCACCGCAACGCCGCCGCCTTCGTGGACGCCGAGGCCGCGCTCTTCCTCCAGGAGGAGCCGATCGGCCCCGGCGACCGGGTGATGGCCGGCCTCTCGGTGGCCTTCGACGCCTCCTGCGAGGAGATGTGGCTGGCCTGGCGGCACGGCGCCTGCCTGGTGCCGGTCCCCCGCTCCCAGGTGCGCAGCGGCGCCGACCTCGGGCCCTGGCTGGCCGAGCAGGAGATCACCGTGGTCTCCACCGTCCCGACCCTGGCCGCGCTGTGGCCGGCCGAGGCGCTCAACGAGGTGCGGCTGCTGATCTTCGGCGGCGAGGCCTGCCCGCCCGAGCTGGTGCAGCGCCTGGTCACCGAGGGCCGCGAGGTGTGGAACACCTACGGCCCCACCGAGGCCACCGTGGTCGCCTGCGCCGCGCTGCTGACCGGCGAGGGTCCGGTGCGGATCGGCCTGCCGCTGGACGGCTGGGACCTCGCCGTGGTGGACGAGGCCGGTGTGCCGGTCGCCCCCGGCGGCACCGGGCAGCTGGTGATCGGCGGTGTGGGCCTGGCCCGCTACCTCGACCCGGAGAAGGACGCCGAGAAGTACGCACCGCTGCCCTCGCTGGGCTGGGAGCGCGCCTACCGCAGCGGCGACCTGGTCCAGGCCGACCCGGCCGGTCTGCTGTTCCTCGGCCGCACCGACGAGCAGATCAAGCTGGGCGGGCGCCGGATCGAGCTCGGCGAGGTCGACGCGGCCCTGCAGGCCCTGCCCGGCGTCGCCGGCGCGGCGGCCGCCGTACGGACGGCCCGCGGCGGCAACCAGCTGCTGGTCGGCTATCTGGTGGTCCAGGACGGCTTCGACCGCGAGCAGGCCGTCGAGCGGCTGCGCGCCGAGCTGCCCGCCGCCCTCGTGCCGCTGCTGGCGACCGTCGAGACCCTGCCCACCCGGACCTCCGGGAAGGTCGACCGGGCCGCCCTGCCCTGGCCGCTGCCCGAGCTGGAGAGCGCCGGCCCGAGCGAGGAGCTGTACGGCACCGAGGCCTGGCTGGCCGAGCAGTGGTCGGAGATCCTCGGCGTGCGGGTCGGCGGCCCGCGCGACGACTTCTTCGCGATCGGCGGCGGCAGCCTGGCCGCCGCCCGGCTGACCACCCTGCTGCGCACCCGCTACCCGAGCGTGGCCGTGCTGGACATCTACCAGCACCCGACGCTGCGCAAGCTCGCCCGTCACCTGGAACGGACCGCCTGCGAGAGCACCGAGGCCCGCACCGTCACCCTGGTGCCGACCAGGGCCAAGCTGCTCCAGCTGCTCCTGCTGGTCCCGCTGTTCACCGTGGTCGGCCTGCGCTGGACGGTCGCCCTGCTGGCGGCCGGGAACCTGCTCACCCACCTCGGCGACTATCCGTGGGCGCCCACCGCCTCCTGGTGGTGGGTCGGCGCGGGTGCGCTCGCGCTGTACACCCCGCCGGGCCGGCTGGCCCTCGCGGCGGGCGGCGCCCGGCTGCTGCTGCGCGGCGTGCGCCCGGGCAGCCACCCGCGCGGCGGCTCCGTCCACCTGCGGCTGTGGACCGCCGAGCGGCTCGCCGAGCTGAGCGGCGCGGACTCGCTGTCCGGCGCCTGGCTGGTGCGCTACGCCCGGGCGCTGGGCGCCAAGGTCGCGCCCGAGGTGGACCTGCACTCGCTGCCGCCGGTCACCGGGATGCTGAAGCTGGGCCGCGGCTGCGCGGTCGAGGCCGAGGTGGACCTGTGCGGCTACTGGCTGGACGGCGACCGGCTGCTGATCGGCCAGGTCAAGATCGGTTCCGGTGCCGTGGTCGGCACCCGCTCGACCCTGCTGCCCGGCGCCCGGGTCGGCAAGCGCGCCCAGGTGGCGGCCGGCTCCAGCGTCACCGGACAGGTGCCGACCGGCCAGCGCTGGGGCGGCGCGCCCGCCGTCAAGCTGGGCCGCGCCGAGCGCACCTGGCCCAAGGAGCGCCCGGCCCGCCAGGCGCGCTGGGCCGCGCTGTACGGCGCCAGCGGCGCCGTGCTCGGCCTGCTCCCGGCGCTGCCCGCGCTCGCCGCGCTGGCCGTGTTCTCCCGCTTCGTCGACCAGGGAACGGCCCTCGGCCCGGCGCTCGGCGGCGCGCTGCTGGGGCTGTTGCCCGCCACGCTGGCGTTCGGCGCGGTGTACGCGGCGCAGCTGGTGGTGCTGGTGCGGGTGCTGAGCATCGGCCTGCTGCCCGGGACGCACCCGCTGCACGGCCGGGTGGGCTGGCAGGCGTGGACCGTCACCCAGCTGATGGACCGGGCCCGAGAGGTGCTGTTCCCGCTCTACGCCGGGCTGGTCACGCCGCTGTGGCTGCGCGCCCTCGGGATGCGGGTCGGCCGGGGCGCGGAGGTGTCCACGGTGCTGGCGCTGCCCAGTCTGACCACGGTCGGCGACGGCGCGTTCCTGGCCGACGACACCCTGATGGCCCCGTACGAGCTGGGCGGCGGCTGGGTGCGGCTCGGCGAGGCGAAGGTCGGTGAGCGGGCGTTCCTCGGGAACTCGGGGATGACCGCGCCGGGCCGCACGGTGCCCAAGCGCGGCCTGGTGGGCGTGCTGTCGGCGACCCCGGCGAAGGCGAAGAAGGGCGGGTCGTACCTGGGCATGCCGCCGATGCGGCTGCCGCGCTCGGCGGACCAGGCCGACCAGAGCCTGACCTACGAGCCGCCGGCCCGGCTGCTGTGGGCGCGCGGGCTGGTCGAGGTGGGCCGGCTGGTCCCGGTGCTGGCCTCGGGGGCACTGGGTCTGCTCACCGTGGCGGCGCTGTCCTGGCTGGCGGCCGGCTCGCCGCTGACCGCCGCGCTGCTGTCGGGCCTGGTGCTGCTGGCGGCCGGCGCGGTGGCCTGCGTGGTCGCGGTGGCCGCCAAGTGGCTGCTGGTCGGGCGGTTCCGCGCGGTGGAGCACCCGCTGTGGAGCGGCTTCGTGTGGCGCAACGAGCTGGCGGACACCTTCGTGGAGATGCTGGCGGTGCCGTGGCTGGTCGGCGCGGTGCCGGGCACCCCGGTGCTGAACCTGTGGCTTCGCTCGCTCGGCGCGCACGTCGGCCACGGGGTCTGGTGCGAGAGCTACTGGCTGCCGGAGGCGGACCTCGTCACCCTCGGCGACGGGGTCACCGTCAACCGGGGCTGCGTGGTGCAGACCCACCTCTTCCACGACCGGATCATGCGGATGGATACTGTGGTCCTCCGCGAGGGCGCCACCCTGGGCCCGGGCGGCATCGTGCTGCCCGGCAGCACGGTGGGCGCGCGCAGCACGCTGGGCCCGGCCTCGCTGGTGATGCGCGCCGAGTCCGTCCCCGCCGACACGCGGTGGCTGGGCAACCCGATCGAGGCGTGGCAGACCACGTCGTGACCACCTCCCCGTCCCCCCGTCCCGGCCCGCAGGAAGTGCACGCCCCCGTGAAGCCCAAGCACGTCCCCGCGGCCGCCGGCGCCCCGGACCCGTACTTCCCGAACAGCGGCGACCACCGCTACCGGGTGCACCGCTACGAGCTGGCGCTGGACTACCGGCCCGGCCCCAACCGGCTGGCCGGCTCGGCCCGGCTGAGCGCGGTGGCGGACGCGGCGCTGGCGGAGTTCGCGCTCGACCTCGCCGAGTTCCGGATCGGACGGGTGCTGGTCGACGGCCGGGCCGCCCGCTACACCCACCGCGGCGGCAAGCTGCGGATCCGCCCGGCCAAGGCGCTCGCGCCGGGCGCGGCGTTCACCGTCGAGGTGCACTACACCGGCAACCCGCGCCCGGTGCGCAGCCCGTGGGGCGGCCTGGGCTGGGAGGAGCTGACCGAAGGCGCGCTGGTGGCGAGCCAGCCGGTCGGCGCCCCGTCCTGGTTCCCGTGCAACGACCGCCCCGCCGACAAGGCGACGTACCAGCTGGCCGTCACCACGCCGTCCCCGTTCACGGTGGTGGCGAGCGGCCGGCTGCTGACCCGCACCACCAGGGCGTCCAGCACCACCTGGGTGTACGAGCAGAGCGCGCCCACCCCGACGTACCTGGTGACGGTGTCGATCGGGCACTACCGGCCGGTGCCGCTGGCGGTGCGCCCGGCGGTGCCGCAGACCGGCTACGTTCCGGAGCCGCTGGCCGCCGCGTTCGCCCGGGACTTCGCCCGGCAGCCGGAGATGGCGGCGTACTTCGGCGAGGTCTTCGGCCCGTACCCGTTCGGCGAGTACGCGGTGGTGATCGCGGACGAGGAGCTGGACGTCCCGGTGGAGGCGCAGGGCGTCGCCACCTTCGGCACCAACCACCTCGGCGGCGGCTGGGAGCGCGAGCGGTTGATCGCGCACGAGCTGGCCCACCAGTGGTTCGGCAACAGCGTCACGATCGCCGACTGGCGGCACATCTGGCTCAACGAGGGCTTCGCCAAGTACGCGGAGTGGCTCTGGTCCGAGCACGCCGGCGGCCCGGGCGCGGCCGTGCACGCCGCCGCCGCGCACCGGCTGCTGGCCGGGCTGCCGCAGGACCTGCGGCTCGGCGACCCGAGCCGGAAGCTGATGTTCGACGACCGGCTGTACCAGCGCGGCGGGCTGGTGGTGCACGCGCTGCGGCGGGCACTGGGCGAGGACGCGTTCTTCGCGATGCTGCGGGACTGGACGAGCATCAACCGGCACGGCGTGGTCGCCACCGCCGATCTGCGGGCCCACGCCGCCCGGTACACCGCCGCCCCCCTCGGCCCGCTCTTCGAGGCGTGGCTGGAGCGGCCGGAGCTGCCGCCCCTGCCGGACTGAGCGCCGTGACCGGTCCTGGGCCGCTCCGTTCGACCGGGCCCGACCGGGCACGACCGGTCGTGCCGGGGCCGGGTCGGTCGGTCGGCCGCCCCGGGGCCGGGATAATCGGTCGGCCGCGGGGCCGGGCTGGGCTACTGTCCGTGCACATGTCGATGAGTCCAGAAGCCCACATGACCGACCTGCCCCACGAGTTGCTTCCCACCACCCGCCGCGCGCTGCTGCACCGGCTCGCCGTCGCCCAGGCCGAGGGGCGCACGCCCTCGATGGTCGCCGGGGTGCTGCGCGACGGGAAGCCGGTGTGGAGCGGTGCCCGCAGCATGGTCGACGGACACGCGCCGACCGCGGACGTCCAGTACCGGATCGGCTCGCTCACCAAGACCTTCGTCGCCGTGCTGGTGCTGCGGCTGCGCGACGAGGGCCTGCTCGACCTCGCCGACCCGCTCTCCCGCCACCTGCCCGGCACCCCCGCCGACGCGGCGACCGTCGCCCAGCTGCTCTCGCACTCCTCCGGTCTGACCGCCGAGAGCCCCGGCCCCTGGTGGGAGCGGACCGAGGGCACGCTCCGGCCCGGCCTCGGCGACATCCTGGAGGCCGAGCGGCCGCTGAAGCATCCGGCCGGGCGGGTGTACCACTACTCCAACCCCGGCTACGCGCTGCTCGGCGCGCTGGTGGAGAAGCTGCGCGGCGAGCCCTGGGGCGAGGTGCTGCGCCGCGAGGTGCTGGCCCCGCTCGGCATGGACCGCACCACGCTGCTGCCCGAGCATCCGCACGCCGGGGGCTTCGCCGTCCACCCCTGGGCCGACGTCATGCTGCCCGAGCCGCTCACCGACACCGGCCTGATGGGCCCGGCCGGTCAACTCTGGTCCACCGTCGGCGACCTGGCCCGTTGGGCGGCCTTCCTGACGGCCGGCGACGACAAGGTGCTGTCCGCCGACACCCTCGCCGAGATGCGCCGCCCGGCCGTCGCCCCGGACGAAGCCGAGTGGGCCATCGGCTACGGCCTCGGCCTGCAACTGCGCCGCCACGAGGGCCGGTTGCTGTACGGGCACACCGGCTCGATGCCCGGCTTCACCGCGGGGCTGTGGATCAGCGAGGCCGACGGCCTGGCCGCCTACGCCCTCTCCAACGCCACCAGCGGCGCCAGCGCCGCGGCGCTGGCCGCCCAGCTGATCGCGGTCACCGCCGAACTCGAGCCCCGGCTGCCCGAACCGTGGCGCCCGCTGGCCGAGTCGGACGCAGAGCTGCTGGAGCTCACCGGCCCCTGGTACTGGGGCGCCGCGCCGAGCGCCCTGCGGCTGCGGCCCGGGCGGGTGCTGGAGCTCACGCCGCTCACCGGGGCCGGCCGGGGCTCGCGCTTCCGGCCCGAGCCGGACGGCACCTGGACCGGCGTGGAGAACTACTACGCGGGCGAGACCCTGCGGGTGGTCCGCCACCCCGACGGCACCGTCAGCCACCTCGACGTCGGCTCCTTCGTCCACACCCGCGAGCCGTACGGCCCGGGCGGCGCCGTCCCGGGCGGCGTCGACCCGCAGGGGTGGCGGGCGTTCTGAGCCGCACGCAGCGGCGGTGACACCGACGACGTCACGTCGGGGGCGTGAACCGCGGAGGTGACGTCGCCGACGCGGCAATGCAGCAGTGACGACAGGGGCGTGCGGTACGGCCGTACGCCCCTGCGGCACGTGTTGTCCACCCCGGGCGGACGAGCACCGGGTGCCGGGCAAGTGACCACCGGGCCACGGGTGTTCCCATTCAACAGGTGCACATCTGCGCTCCCCCGGGCCGCAACATAAATGCCAACCGGTTCGGAGAGACATACGGGGACCGGTTCGCGTCCATGCCCAACCGCCTGCGGACCGGAACGGTGCCCTGGTGATCCACGGCACCGCCGATCGTGCTGCCCTGGAGGGTCCGCCATGACCACCGTCCCCACGTACGCTCCGTCCGCAGTCGCCCCCACCCACGATGCCCCGGCGGTCCCCGCTCCCCGCTCCCGGCCCGCCGCCCCGGTCACGTACACCGTCTCCCTCGCCCGCGACGAGGACGACGTGCGCGCCGCCCAGCGGCTGCGCCACCAGGTCTTCGGCGCCGAACTGGGCGCGGTGCTGCACAGCCCGGTCGAGGGCCTGGACGTCGACCCGTTCGACGAGTTCTGCGACCACCTGCTGGTCCGCGAGGGCGAGCGGGGCGCCGTCGTCGGCACCTACCGGCTGCTGCGCCCGGAGGCCGCCCGCCGGGCCGGCCGGCTGTACTCCGACGGCGAGTTCGACCTCTCCGCGCTCGCGCCCGTCCGTCCCGGCCTGGTCGAGCTCGGCCGCTCCTGCATCAGCCCGGAGCACCGGGGCAACGGCGCCGTCATCAACCTGATGTGGGGCGGCATCGCGCGCTACCTGGCCGACACCGGCAACACCTGGGTCGGCGGCTGCTGCTCGATCGAGCTGGCGGACGGCGGCGCCACCGCGGCCCGGGTCTGGGACGCCGTCAGCGCCAAGCACCTGGCGCCCGAGGAGTACCGGGTCACCCCGCACCGCCGCTGGGACGCCACCGGGGTGGCACGCGCCGAGCGGGGCGCGCTGCCGGCCCTCCTCCGCGGCTACCTGCGGCTGGGCGCCTGGGTCTGCGGCGAGCCCGCGTACGACCCGGACTTCGACTGCGCCGACCTGTACGTGCTGCTGTCGCTGGAGCGCACCGACCCGCGCTACCTGCGGCACTTCCTGTCCGGCGTACCCGCCTCGGGCGCCTCGTCATGAGCGTCTGGCTGCCCACGGCGACCTGCCGGCCCGAGACCTGCCTGGCCGACGCCTCGCCGGAGGTCTCCCACCCCCGGCGGGCGCTGCGGCTGACGGCCTGTCTGGCCGCCGTGCTGGCGGGGATCCTGCTCAGCCCGCCGGTCCGGCTGTTGCCGTACCGCGTCCGGATCCGGCTGGTCCGGCTCTGGGCGCGGGCGGTGCTGCGCGCCCTCGGGGTGACCGTCCACCTCGCGGGAGCCTCCGGAGCCGCCGGAGCCGCCGGCGCCGGCCCCGGCGCGGACGGCGGGGTGCTGGTGGTGGCCAACCACGTGTCCTGGCTGGACATACCGCTGCTCGCCGCCGGGCGGCCGGGCCGGTCACTGGCCAAGACCGAGGTCCGGCAGTGGCCGGTGCTCGGCCCGCTGATCGCCTGGTGCGGCACCGTCTTCCTGGACCGCGACCGGCTGCGGACGCTGCCGGACACCGTCGCGACGGTGGCCGAGGTGCTGCGCTCCGGGCAACCGGTGATCGTCTTCCCGGAGGGGTCGACCTGGTGCGGGCGGGAGAGCGGCCGGTTCCGGCCCGCCCTGTTCCAGGCGGCGGTGGAGGCGGGGGCCGACGTCCAGCCGGTGACGATCCGGTACCGGCTGGCGGACGGGCGGCCGACCAGCGTGCCCGCCTTCATCGGGGACGACGGGCTGCTCACCTCGCTCGCCCGGGTGGTCGCGGCCCGCGGGCTGGTCGCCGACGTGACCTTCCTGCCGACGATTCCGCCTCCCGGCCCCCAGCCCGCCCGGGCGGGTGCCCGGCGCGAGCTGGCCCGCAGGGCGCAGGCCGCCATCGAGGGTATCCACTGACGGGCCGCCGGTGCGACGGCCCGTGCGGCAGTCCGGGTGGCCGTCCGGATGGCAGCCGGTGCGGCAGTCCACATGGCGGCCGGTGCGGCAGCCCGTGCGACGGGCACGGCCGGGGCGTGCCGTACGGCTGACCGGGCCGCCGATCAGGCGGAGCGGGTCTCGGCCGGCTCCGCCGGTCGCGCAAGGGCGGCCTCCGGCACGACGGTCGGACGGGCCCGGCCGAACAGGACGGCGACCAGGCCGGCGGTGACCGCGAGTGCGACCGCACCGCAGAGCACGGCGAGGTGGATGCCGTCGATGAAGGCGCCGTCCACCGCCGCCCGGAGCGGACCGGGCAGTGCCTCCGCCGCTCCGCCACCGCCGTGCACCGCGCCGGTGGGCGCGTCCGCGATCGGCCCGACGGCGTCCACTGGGACGCCGAGCCGGTGCAGGGCCACCGTCAGGGAGTCGGTCAGCCGGTTGGTCAGGACGGCGCCCAGCACGGCGATCCCGAGCACGCCGCCGAGTTCGCGCAGGGTGTTGATGGCCGCCGACGCCATCCCGGCCTGCGCCGGGGCGACCCGCTGCAGCACTCCGATCGACACCGGGGTGAAGGTCAGCCCCATCCCGAGGCCCATCGCGAACAGCGTCCACAGGTACTCCGGGTAGCGGGCGTGATCGCCGTACAGCGACAGGCCGCCGAGGCCGGCCGCGCACAGGAGGAGGCCGAGCACCAGCGGGAGCCGGGGCCCGTAGCGGGCGGTCAGCCGGCCGGAGAGCGGAGCGGCGACCACCAGCATCGCGGTCATCGGCAGCCCGGCGTAGCCCGCCGCGGCCGGGGACCAGCCGAGGATGCCCTGCATCATCAGCGGCAGGAAGAACGACGCACCGAACATCCCGAAGCTGACCATGAACCCGCTCAGCAGCGCGCCGCCCAGCACCCCGTCGCGGAACAGCCGCAGTTCCAGCATCGGTTCGGCGAGACGCAGTTCGAGCAGCAGGAAGGCGAGCAGCAGCACGGCGGCCGCGGCACCGCAACCGAGCACCCGGGCGTCGGTCCAGCCCCGGGAGGGGCCCTCGATCAGGGCGTAGACCAGCAGGCCCAGTCCGGGGGCGGACAGGGCGAGGCCGCCGAGGTCGATCCGGCGGGCGCGCGGCGGGATGTCCGGGAGCACCCGGACGGCGAGCAGCAGGCCGGCGACGCCGATCGGCACGTTGATCCAGAACACGCTGGCCCAGCCGAGGTGTTCGACCATCGGGCCGCCGACCACCGGGCCGACCGAGAGGCCGAGCGCGGAGACTCCGGACCAGGTGGCGATGGCCTTGGCCCGCTCCTTCTCGTCGGTGAAGACGTGCCGGATCAGGGTGAGGCTGCCAGGGGTGAGCAGCGCGGCTCCGACGCCCTGGAGCATCCGGGCGCCGACCAGCACGCCGATCGTCCCGGCGAGCGCGGCCAGGGCCGAACCGAGCGTGAAGAGGGCGAGGCCGAGGCGGAACACCCGGGTGCGGCCGTAACGGTCGCCGAGCGCGCCACCGGTCAGCACGAAGGCCGCGTAGACCAGGCTGTAGCCCTCGGCGACCCACTGCAGACCGCCGATTCCGGCGTCCAGGTCCCGGCCGATGCGGGGCAGGGCGTTGTTGACGATGACGTTGTCCAGCATGGACATGAACATGGTGACGCAGAGCGTGAGCAGCGCGAGCCGTGGACGACGGGCGCTCGACTCCTCCATGGGTTCCCTCCAGGTCGTGAGTCCCTAACACTGTTAGGTGGTGGCACGGCGGCCACGATCGCACCTAACGGTGTTAGATTGCAAGCGGGAATCCACGACACGGCCGGAGGCGTCCGCACACCCATGCCGCAGAATCACACCGGAGCGCCCGGACCCGACGAAGCGACCCCCGCCCTGACCAGGGAGGCCCTCGCCCAGGCCGCCCTGCGGGTCCTGGAACGGGACGGCCTGGCCGGGCTGTCCATGCGCAAGGTCGCCGCCGAGGTCGGCGTCAAGGCGGCCTCGCTGTACTGGCACGTCCGCAACAAGCAGGAACTGCTCGACCTGCTCACCGACGCGGTGATGGGTTCCGCCGAGCCGCCGCCGCGCGAGGGCGGCTGGCGCGAACAGTTCCACGCGTACTGCTGGCGCTACCGCCGTCTGCTGCTCGACACCCGGGACGCGGCCAAGGTCGTCGCCGGCCGGCTCGCCCCCGGGCCCAACCTGCTCGGGCTGATGGAGGACCAACTGGACCGGCTGCGCGCGGCCGGCCTCTCCGACGCCGACGCCGCCATGGCCAGCTACCTGCTGGGCGCCTTCGTCCAGGGCTTCGTGCTCCAGGAGCGGTCGCCGATCTCGGCCTCCGAGGTCCTCGGCACCAGCCGCCGGGACATCGCCGACGCCGCCGGGGACCTCTTCCGCGCCCTGCCCGCCGAGACCTTCCCCAACCTGGTCGACCTCGCCGACGACCTCACCGAGCCGGACATGGACGCCCGCTTCGAGTTCGGCGTCCAGCGGATCCTCGACGGCCTGGCCGCCCTGCTGCCGCCGGAGCGACGCTGAACCGCCCCCCTCCGCGGGCCTCCGCAGTCGCCCTCCTCGGCCCGTCTCCCCCCGGCGGCAGCCCGAACCCTGCCATCCGGCACCGGGGTAGGCTCACCAGGACCGCCCGTCCGACCACGGAGGAGTCACCGATGCCCGAGCTGTACCCCCTCTACGAGCCGTACGCGCAAGGCCGGTTGGACGTCGGCGACGGGCAGCTGATCCACTGGAACGCCTCCGGCGACCCGGCGGGCAGGCCGGCCGTGGTGGTGCACGGCGGGCCGGGCTCCGGCCACAGTCCGGGCTCCCGGCGGTACTTCGACCCGGAGCGCTACCACCTCGTCCAGTTCGACCAGCGCGGCTGCGGGCTCAGTCGGCCGCACGCCGCGGACCCGTCGACCAGCCTGGAGCACAACACCACCGCACACCTGATCGCCGACATGGAGCGGCTTCGCGAGCACCTCGGCATCGACAAGTGGCTGCTGTACGGCGGCTCGTGGGGATCCACGCTGATCCTCGCCTACGCGCAGGCCCACCCGGAACGGGTCTCCGCGATCGTGATCTGCGGGGTCACCATGACCCGCCCCGAGGAGACCGACTGGCTCTACCGCGGCGTGGGGCGCTTCGTGCCGGGCGCCTGGGAGGAGTTCCGGGACTTCCTTCCGCCCGCCGACCGGGACGGGGACACCTTCGACCTGCTCGCCGCCTACAGCCGGCTGCTCGACAGCGCCGACGAGTCGGTCCGGCGGGCCGCCGCCAACGCCTGGGCCACCTGGGAGGACGCGGTCATCTCGCACGAGACGCTGGGCAAGCCGAACGCGTACACCGACCGCCCCTCCGACGCGCTGATGGCCTTCACCCGGATCACCGCGCACTACTTCTCGCACCGGGCCTTCCTGCCGGACGGCCAACTGCTGCGCGACGCCGGACGGCTGGCCGGAATCCCCGGCGAACTGATCCACGGCCGACTGGACCTCGGCGGCCCGCTGGTCACCGCCTGGCAGCTGGCCAAGGCCTGGCCGGACGCCAGGCTGACGGTCATCGACGAGTCCGGGCACACCGGGAGTCCGCGGATGAGGGATGCGGTCCTGGCCGCGATCGACCGCTTCGCCTGAGGCCCCGCGGGCTGCGTGGCCGTCAGGCATTCACCATCAATGACCCGACCGGAGAAACCTACAATACGACCATGATCGCTTATGCCCCAGCCGCCCTGTTCTTCCTGTTGTTCGGAATCGGGGTACTACGCGACCGTCGCCAGTTCAGCAACGCCATCCTGCTCGGCATCGCCGTCTCGCTGCTCTCCCTCGCCGTGCTCGCCGAACTCCGCAAGGCGCCCACGTTGGTGGTGGAGATCGCGATGGTGGCGATCTTCCTCCTGCCCACCCTCGGCACGGCGGCCCTGATCTGGTTCCTCATCGCCAACGGCCTCACCATGATCCGCAAGGAGGGCAGGCGGCCCGCCAACCTCCTCTCCCTGCTCGCCGGACTGGGCATCCTCGCCGTCATCGTCATGCTGTTCGTGGCGATCGCCACCCGCTCGACCCGGCTGGGGATCGTGGTCGGCACCCTGCTCCTGGTGATCGGCTACGTCTCCTTCCTCTTCACCTGCTTCATCGGCTACGCCTTCCTCTACGGCCGCCACCAGCCCCGCCGGGACGTGGACTTCGTGATCGTGCTCGGCTCCGGGCTGATCGGCGGCGAGCGCGTCCCGCCGCTGCTCGCCAGCCGGCTGAACCGGGGCCGCGAGGTGTACGAGAAGCAGGCCGCCCGCGGCAACCCGCCGGTGCTGGTCACCTCGGGCGGCCAGGGGCCGGACGAGAAGCTGCCGGAGTCCCACGCGATGGCCGACTACCTGGTCGAACGCGGCTTCCCGGAGGAGCACATCCAGCGGGAGGACCGCTCGCGCACCACCGAGGAGAACCTGCTGTTCAGCAAGGCCATCATGGAGCAGGCCAAGCCCGACTACCACTGCGTCGTGGTCACCAACGACTTCCACGCCTTCCGGGCCGCCCTGCTCGCCCGGCAGACCGGCGTCAACGGCCACGTCTTCGGCTCCCCCACCGCCCGCTACTACTGGCCGAGCGCCACCATCCGCGAGTTCGCCGCGATCTTCCTGTCCCACAAGATCATCAACTTCGGGATCTGCGGCCTCATCGCCCTCAGCGGACTCCTCGCAGCCCGCTGACCAGCCCGGCCCCGGCCCCATGGCCGGGACCGGGGCCGGGTACCGGCTACTCCTCGTGGATCCGGCTCGCGATGTCGGCAAGGGGATGGTTGCTCGGCGGGATCAAAGCCCGGACCGGCACGTCGGGAGCGGCGCTCACCACGCGGTGGCGAGGGGCCACACAGGTCCGCGGCGTGAACACCCAGACACCCCGGGAATGAGTCGCCCCCAACACCCTCCCCTTGCGGCGCAGCCACGGATAGCGGCTCTGAAGTTCGACGTAGTTGTCGTTGGTCACGATCACCGCGTCGGTGTCGTCCGCGATGGCCGCAACGAGCGCGTCGCCCTTGCCTTCGGTGCCGGCCGGCGGCTGGATGATCTCCCCCTTGCTCAACGCCGCCTCGACGGCGGCACGCTCCTCCTCCGCCACCTTGTGACGGAACGTCGCATCCACGACGACGTGGATCTCGGCCCCGGGGTAGCGGGCGGACAACGTGGCCCGGGCCGCCTCCAGCTGGGCGTACCCCGGCCTGTCCTCGTTCCCGTACACCCCCGCCCGCCGGGGCGACCGACCGATCCACGCGAGGTTCGAGCCGTCCACCACCAGTACGCGCGGAGATCCGGCCTCACCCGGCAGGGCGGCCCTGAGGCTCGACGGAGTGAGTCTCGCCGGGGCCGGCACCGGACGGGCCGGGTTCCGGATGAGTGAGTGCGCGGACAGGTCGACGTCCGTGGCACCGTTCGACAGTGCATCGAGTTCCTTGAGGACTTCGGGGGCGGGCCCGCCGGACCCGAAGCTCTTGACCTCCTCGTTGAGCACCTCCTCCCCGGTGTGCTCCAAGGTCGCCTTGACGTGCAGCAGTCCGTTGGTGTCGTAGGTGTACTCCAACAGGAAGCGCGACTCGTCCCGCACGCCCGGATGCGGGTAGACCAACGTCAGCTCGGTGAGCTGGACGTTGTCCGGGTGTTCGAGGGAGCGGTCGGGGTCTCCCTCCCAGATCTCCACCGAGAGGCTACGGGTGTGGTCGTGCAGGGGCGTGTAGCTCTTGTGCTCCTTCCACGGGAGCGGCGAATTGCGCGGGATGATCTGGCTGAACTTCTTCCTGCCGTTCCTGTCCTTGACCACCGTGCCGAGCGCGTGACCCGTCGCCACCTGGATCACCCCGTCGACCTCGCCTTCCAGCACGGCCGCGGCGATCGACGCACCACGGGCGACCGCCGTCATGGGGTCGCACAGGACGACCGGGACCGGCTCGCTCTGCATGACCTCCGTCACCGCCGCGCGAACGCTCGGGATCTGACTGGTGCCACCGATCATCAGAACCGCGTCCACGTCGCGCGGCGCCATGTGCAGGTCGTTGAGGCACCGTTCCACCGGGACGAGCGCCCGGTCCACCAGATCGGTGATCGCCTCTTCCAGCTCTCCCTGCCAGACCTGTACCGCCGCGCCGTCCGGCGTCATCACGGTGACGGACTCCCGCGACGACAGGAGGATCTTGCTTCGTTCGATGTCGAGGGCGAACTGCCGCTGCTGGGCGGGGGTCCAGGCGGTGCGTGCGGGAGCCCGCTCGAGGACGAGCGCCCGCAGGCGACGGTCGATCTCCAGTCCGCCGAGCTCGGTCACCCCCCTCGAAGCACGCTCCTCGAAGAAGCCGTCCTGGTAGTCGAGCATGGTGACGTCGATCGTGCCGCCACCCCAGTCGAACACCAGGATCTGGACGTCCTCCCGCAGATCGTGCACGTACGAGATCGCGGCCGCAGTGGGCTCGTTCAGCAACGCCTGGACCTCGATCCCAGCGAACCGGGCCGCTGCCCGAGTTCGGTAGCGCGCCGCTCCGGTGGCGTTCGCGGGAACCGTGATCACGGCCCGGTCGATGGTGCTGAGATTGTGCTGCGCACCGTCCCGCATGGCCTGGAACACTCCGGCCGCGACCGTGGTCGCGGCGTACCGGCGGCCCCGGATGGTGACGTACTCGTCGCTCTTCAGCAGACGTTTGCAGGCTTCCGCCGCCTCCTCTGAACGCAGCTTGGCTTCCCAGCCGAACAGCGGCCCCCGACGCAACGAGCTCATCCCGACCACGGACGGGAACAGGAAGTCGAAACCGGGGCGCCGCCAGTCGGCGTCGATGTGATGGGCATCCAGTGCGAGCACCTCGGCCTCGTCGCCCAGCCACTGGGCCACGACGGAGTTGGTGGTCCCGAAGTCGATGCCGGTGGCCGTCACTCGCCGTCCTCCTGCTCCGCCGCCCTGACCTCGGCCTGCCCGGCCGGGTCCGCGCCGGGTCGGTCGATGCCGACCGGAGCCGGAACGCGGCGAAGCTGGCCGGACAGGACCAGTCTGCCGGTGGCCTGGTCCAGGTAGGCGGGACGCAGCACCTCGAACTCTTCTCCCTCGCCCTCCACCACGACGAAGTACTCCTGCTCCTCCGGGGAGTCCACGCAGCGCACCCCCTGGTCGAGCAGGGCACCCCGGATGCTCCTGCGCAGCCCGCCCACGCTCTGCTTGGGCGCGCCGGCGACCAGATCGGTCTCCACCATGCGGGCCACGTACTCCTCCCTGGTCCGGAACGCCTCCAGTACGGCCTGGCGCAGGGCCACGGTCATGGCCGCCTGAGTCGGCCGCTCGTCCTCGCTCAGCTCGATGACGAGTTCCCGGGCCCGTTCGGTGAACCTCGTGAGAAGTCCGGCCGGGCTGAGCAGTTCCTCCGGGCGGTAGGTCCGAAGCGCCGGCGCCTCGGCCTGGGACTCGTTGCGCCGCTTCTCCCTACGGCGCTTGAGTCCGTTGTTGCCCTTCACGGGCTTCGCGGGGGCGGCAGGGGTTCGGCTCTTCTGCGGACTTCGGGGCTGACGGTTCATGCGAGGGTCCTGTGATGGTGGTCCGGGCGCCTTGGCGCGCTGAGCAGGGACGGCAGGAGATCCGCGACGGCACGCCGGCGGACCAGCTCCAGGTCCGCGGACGAACCCGCGGCAGTGCGACGCTCCAACGGAGCGAGGGGGGGAACCAGTGAGACCGGGACCTCGTCCGGAAGGTCGAAGCGCTCGCCGGAGAGCGGCAGGACGAAGAAGTCGGACCAGTCCTCCTGCTGTTCCGCCTCCCGGATGCTCTTCATCGCCCGGTTCAGTCGCGCGCTCGTGTCCACGTCCTTGGCGAACTCCCGGCGCAGGTCGCGGTAGCGCGTCTCCCAACCCGACGAGGCGTGTGGCAGCCCCAGGTCCAGATAAGGGTTGGAGGCGGGGCGGCGGTCGTTGCGAGGAACGGTCCGCCGCCGTTCGATGACCGCCAGGTTCGCCGCGGCCTGCGGATGGACCTCGCGGATCCGGCTGAGCGCGACAACCGCGGCGTCCAAGTTCTCTTCCAGGAGCAGCAGGTAGGCCTGGAAGTTGAGCGCCTCGGCCAGGTACCCCGGGTCCGCGGCGTCGAATGCCGCCAACTTCGCCGTCTGGGAGGTGGCGCGCTGGATGTCACCGGCACAGATCAGGTCGTACGCCTGTCGAAGGGCCATGAGAGCGTGCAGCGGGCTCCGCGTGGGGTTGACCGCGGCTTTGGGCTCCCACAGGCTGAAGATCAACCGCCAGAGTCCTCGGTCGCCCACGATGTCACCGTCCCAGGTGCCGGTCAGTGCGCCGCCCTGAATCCGGCGGAGCAGCAGGACGAGATCGCGCGGCAGGAGCTGTTCGAGGTCCTTGAGGGCCGAGGCCTGTCCGTCGGCGACCCTGTCGAGCAGGTCGTAGAGTTCACCGGGCGACGACTGCGGGTCCGCGCCGGCGAGGAAGGCGTCCCGTTGGAGCCGCTCCCGCCACTGGATTCCCGCCGCCTGTTCGTCCGTGACCTGCTGTGGCGCCAGTCTGGCCGTCAGATAGGAGCACTCCCTCCCGTCCGACCGGAACTGCCATGGCTCGTGGTCCGCTCGCAGTACCTGCGCGTCGATCAGGTCGTCCACGACGCCCAGGGGTATCCAGGGCAGCAGTCGCGGCAGGGTCCGGGTGGGGAGCTCCGCGAGACGATGGCTGGAGAGGGTCAGGAAGAGAGCGTAGGCCCCGGAAGGGTCTTCCTCTGCCGGGAGGGCCGCGTCGGTGGAGGGCAGTGGGCTGGAGGTGCTGTCCGAGAGCACTGCCAACCGCTGCGCGCCGCCTTCGGTCAGCCAGGTGAAGCCGCCGCCGTGGACCGTAGCCAGAGCCGCGCTCACCGTTTCCGACCCGACGTCGGCCAGGACCGCTCGAACCGCAGGCAGCAGCTGTGGGCTCGGCTCACCGTCCAGTGCGCTTCGGAACGCTTCCAGGGCCCAGCCCGCCGCGTCCGGGCCGGCCTGCGCGGTCAGTTGTTGCAGCAACTCCCGGGCCCGCCCGACGGCCTGGACGCCGAAAACGCCCGCCCTCCGCCACTTGCGCACCGTGAAACCGTCGACTGCCGCACCGGGTCCTTCCGTCCCCCGAAGCGCCCGCTGGTTACGCAACCGCTCCCGTTCGAGCGCAATGGCGTGTGAACGTGCGCCTGGGACGGGCTGCCGGGAAGCGCCCGGCGGGGGATCAGTTGCCACTCTTCCTCGCGTTGATTCAGCTGCCTGGCCGGGAAGTTGACCCATTGTGACAGGTCACCAGGACCGTTGTCCCAGGTGTCATCTCTTTGGTCCGCCCGGGTCGGGGCCCGCCACGGGACGTGCACGGGATGCGCTCCCCCGGCCCGGCCAGGGGCGGCTTGGTGCAGCCGGACGGGCCGTGTCGACTGCTCGACTCATCGAGCAGTCGACACTGGTAACGCAGTCGCCCGGTCAGACGGACGGGCGGGGGGCCAGGATCGCGCAGGTGGTGGTGGCATGGGCGTAGAGCTTGCCGTTCTCCACGCCCACCACCTTGGCCTCGGCCGTCGCCATCGTCCGGCCCAGGTGCAACACCACGCCCTCGCAGCGCAGCCTCCCCGAGTCGGCGAACAGCGGGCGCAGCATGTGGACGTTGAGCTGGGTGGTGGTGTAGGCCACCCCGGCCGGCATCCGGCTCATCACCGCGCAGCCGAGTGCCGAGTCGAGCAGGGCGGCGAGGTAGCCGCCGTGCACGGTGTTCATCGGGTTGTAGACGTGGTCTCCGGGTTCGCCCTCGAACACCGCCGTCCCCGGCTTCGCCTCGGTCAGGTGGAAGTCCATGGTGCTGCAGATCGAGGGCTCCGGGATCCGTCCGGCGATCCACTCCGACAGGATCTCCCCTCCGGTCAGGTGGGTGTATTCGGTGACCGGCCGGCCGGGTGTCCAGGTGTGGATCCGGGTGCGCTGCTCCGGGCCGCTCGTGGACTGGAGGCCTTCGACCGCGATCTCGCTAATAGTCATGGGATCAACCTGCCCGGTCCGGCCGTCCGTCTCAAGTTCCGTCCGGCGTGGGGCCGGTACGGCCTTCGGCACTCCCCGGGGCGTGTGGCGGGGGCCGCCGACGACCTCGGCCGGAACGTCCCGTCTCCGGGCTGGCCGGCACCCCTGCGAAGGAGGAGAGATGACCGGCCGTCATCCCTCGTGTTGCGACGGACTTCCCAGTCGGCCGAGTGAACGGTCGGGCACGGTGAGGAGGAGGAGCAGGGCCGCGCCGCCGAGCATGAACAGCGCGAGGCGGTGCAGCCCGCCCGTGGTGGCACCGTGCGGGAAGAAGGCGGCGTTCGCGGTCGAGGCCGCCATCGCGCCGAGGTACATGAAGGTGCGCAGCAGCCCGGCCGCCGAGGCGATGGCGGCCGGATCCGCCTGGTGGTAGAGGGCGGTCTGGGTGCCGATTCCGATCAGCCCCTGGGGGACGCCGGCCAGCACGCCGACCGCGATCAGCAGGACACCCGGGCTGCTCGCGTGCACCAGCAGCAGGGCGGCGCAGGCCGCGATCTGGCAGGCGGAGCCGACCAGAAGCTTGCCGCGCACGCGCGGGCTGCGGCCGGTGACTCCGGCGGCCGCGAGGGCGGTCAGCGAGAGCGGCAGCAGCACCAGTCCGGCGGTGGCTGCCGACAGGCCGCGCCCCTCCTCCAGCCACTGGGTGTAGCCGTAGAGGAAGGCGTAGATGGCGGTGTAGCCGAGGACCTGGCGCAGATAGGTGGCGAGAAGCGGGCGGTTGCCGGCGAGCGAGCGCAGGTCGATGAAGGGGGTGCGGGCGCGCCGCTCGCGGACGGCGAAGGCGACGGCCGCCAGGGCGGCGAGCACGGGGAGGTACCAGCGCGACGGGTCGGGCCTCATCAGGAACAGCATCAGGGCGAGCAGCAGGACTGCGAACAGCGCGATCCCGGCGTGGTCGAGGCGGTCGGGGCGGTCGGGGCGGTCGGGGCGGTCGGGGCGGTCGAGGTGACCGGAAGGACGGTCGGAAGGGCGGTCGGAAAGGCCGTCGCCGCGGCCGGGGCCGCCGGAGCGGCGCTCGGCGACGGGCAGCCGGGCCGCGCCGAGCACCAGACAGGCCAGGGACAGCGGGACGTTGACGGCGAAGACCGTCCGCCAGCCGCCCGCGCCGATCAGCAGACCTCCGAGGGTGGGGCCGATCACCGCGACGGTCTGGTTGGCGACGGCCAGCACCGCCAGCATCCCGGTGGGACTCGACTGCCCGGTCCGCTCGGCCTCGCTGCGGGTCAGGTGCATCGCCGCGGGGTAGGCCGCGGAGGTGCCGAGCCCCAGCAGCACCCGGGCGGCGATCAGCTGTCCGAGCGACGGGGCGAGCGCGCCGAGCAGTCCGGCGAGGCCGACCAGCGCCGTCCCGGCGAGGTAGAGCCGGCGCGGCCCGTGGGTGTCCACCAGTCTCCCGATCACCGGCTGGCCGACGGCGGTGGCCAGGTAGAGCGCGGTGACCAGCCAGGCCGTCTCCGCGGGCGGCGCGCCGAAGGCGGCGCCCACGGGCACCAGCGCCACCGCGATCATCGAGGAGTTGATCGGATTGAGCACCGAGCCGAGCACCATCGGTGCGATCAGTCGGCGATTGAACCCGCCGTCCGGAGCGGACGGCTGACGGCGGGACCGGAACCGGGCCAGCAGGGCGGACGGTCCGGCCATCACCGGTTCAGCCGGTCCAGCAGGGCCAGTGCCTCCAGCACGGTGGCGCGCTCGGACTCGGTGTAGTGCTCCGCCATGGCCCGGGTCAACCACTCCTGTCGGGCCTGGCGACTGTTCGCGACGTGGGCCAGGCCGGCCTCGGTGAGGCTGACCACCTGGCGGCGGCCGTCCTCGGGATCGGGGCGGCGCCCGACCAGTCCGTGCTGTTCGAGGGCGGCGAGCGTGGCGGCCATCGACTGCGGACGGACGCGCTCGGCGGCGGCCAGCGCACTCGCGGAGGCCGGACCGTCGTTGATCAGACGACTGAGCACGGCGGTCTGGGAAGGCGTCAGGTCGCTGGTCCCGCTGGCCTCCCGCAGGGTGCGGCGCAGCCGGCTGAAGACGGCGCGCAGCTCACGGGCGGCCAGCGCCGCGGTGTCGGGCACCACGGCCGCGGCGTACTCCTCGGATGCCTCGGATCCCACAACCCTCGCGGACCCTGCTGCCTCGGCAGCGGACCCTGCGGCCTCGGCAGTGGCTCGGGTGCGGGCGGTTCGGTTCTCGGTCATGCTTCCACGGTAATTTCATCAGTCTGGACTGTCCAGTCTGGACTGAAGGATTTCCGAGAGGAATGCCCGGGAACGACGGGCCGGATAATGACGGCATGATCGACAAGCAGCTCCGCGTCGTCCTCGCCGAGGATTCGGTGATCCTCCGGGACGGCATGGTCGAACTCCTCACCGCCCGCGGGTGCTCGGTGGTCGCCACCGCCGGTACGGCGCCCGAGCTGGTGGCCGCCGTCACCGAGCACCGACCCGACGTGGCCGTGGTGGACATCCGGATGCCGCCCACCCACACCGACGAGGGCATCCGGGCCGCGGTGGAGATCCGGGCCGTCCTGCCCGAGGTCGGCATCCTGGTGTTCTCCCAGCACGTCGAGACCGCCTGGGCGGCACGACTGCTGGCGGACGGCGCGGCGGGCATCGGCTACCTGCTCAAGGAACGGGTGGCCCGCACCTCCGAATTCGTGGACGCCCTGCACCGGGTCGCCGCGGGCGGCACGGCCCTCGACCCGGAGATCGTCAACGGCCTGATGCACGGCGGCCGGCGCAGCCGGGTGGATGCGCTCACCCCGCGCGAGCGGGAGGTACTGGAGCTGATGGCGCAGGGGCACTCCAACCGCTCCATCGCCACACTTCTGGCGGTCTCGGAGCGGGCGGTGGAGAAGCACGTGGCCTCCGTGTTCGGCAAGTTCGGCCTGCCCGCGACCGACGCCGACAACCGGCGGGTCAAGGCCGTGCTCACCTACCTCGCCGAGAGCGGCACCTCCTCCTGAGGCGAGGGCTCCGGGGAGGGCGTTCCGGCGAGAGCAGCGGCGTTCCGGCGAGAGCAGTTCCGAGGACGACGGGCCCAGGGCGGTGGCGACGAAGGCCATGGCCCCGTGGCCACGGTCCCGAAGGCCACGGTCGTGACGGCCCGTCAGAGCCGGACGGGCAGCTCGGCGCCGACCGCCGTCGGCCCACCCGGCGGGCTGTCCACCCGCAGTGTCCCGTCCACCGCCGCGAGCCGCTCGGCCAGGCCGGCCAGCCCGGTGCCCGCGCCGATCGCGGCGCCGCCGCGCCCGTCGTCGCGGACGGTCAGCCGGACCCTCCCGTCGGCCGCGGTCACGGTGAGCTCCGCCGACCGCGCGCCGCTGTGCTTGGCCACGTTGGTCAACAGCTCGGCCGCGCAGAAGTAGACGGCCCGCTCGATCACCTCCTCCGGACGTTCCCGCAGGTCCAGCCGCACGTCGACCGGCACCGGAGAGGTGGCGGTCAGCCCCGGCAGCGCCTCGTCCAACCCGCCGTCCAGCGCCACCGGGTGGATGCCCCGGGTCAGTCGGCGCAGACCGGCGATGGTGTCGTCGGTCTGCCCACGGGCCCGGTCGACCAGGGCGCGCAGCCGACCCAGGTCGAGCCCGCCCGAGCCGGCCGGCCCGCCCCCTGCGGGGAAGCCATCGCCGGGAACGCCCCCAGCGGGAGCGCCCTGCGCCAGCACGTCGTCGGCGAGCGACAGGGTGATGGCGAGGGCGACCAGCTGCGCCTGGGTCCCGTCGTGCAGGTCCCGTTCCAGGCGCCGCAGCCGGTCGGTGTTCTCGGCCAGCAGGGTGGCCCGGGCGACCTCCAGCTGACGCACCCTCTGCTGCGAGCGCACCGGCCCGAGCAGGGCACGGGCGAGCGTGCGGTCCGCTGCTCCGAGCACCCGCACCGCGGCCGGGACGACAGCCAGCACGGCGAGGCCGATCAGGACCGCTCCCAGGTCCAGCAGGCCGATCGGCCTCGGGCCCGGCTCCATCATCCGCACCCAGAGCGGGAAGCCCACCAGCCAGACGCTGCCGAGTGGCAGCCCGACCACGGCCAGGAACCCGAGCACTCCCAGCGGCAGCCGCAGGAGGAGGTAGAGCAGTGTCCGCCAGGCCACCGGATCGGTCAGCACCGGTCGGCCCCGGGCGAACACCCCGGACGGGCGCGGCAACGGCGGCGGCGCGGGCACCTCTTCCCGGAGCAGCCGCCCGACCAGCCGCCGGTGCAGCCCGCCGAGGCTCCTCGCCCCGAGCAGCGCGGCGACCACGAACGGCAGGCCCAGCACCGTGAGCGAGAGCAGCACCCCCGCATAGAGCACCGCGACGGCGTACACCCCACCGAGCACGCCGAGCGGCAACCCGAGCACCGCGAAGGCCAGTTCACCGCCGCGCACCGATCGATACCGCCGCCCCTCAGCCACCGTCCACCTCACCACTGACCCGCCGACTCACCTGCCGACTCACCCGCCAACCGACCTCCAGCATCCACCAGGCCCTCCTGGAACCACCGCACCCACCTGCCCTTCCGTCCGGACCGCCCATCGGACCGCCACCACACCGACCCGCCGGCCCGCCGGCCGTCGACCTCTGTCTCCGCTTCCTCGCTTCACCCCCGCTCCCCGCCCGTCGACGGCACCGCCGAGCCACCGACCGCCCACAGCCCCGTGCCCACGATCCCCGGCACGGTGAGCACCGCAGCCCCCAGCACCACCCAGGCGCACGCCGCGCCCGACACCACCGGAACCACCGAGCCCGTCATCGCCAGGCTGAACGCCCCCGAGGCCGCCGCCGCCACCGCCGCTCCCAGCAGCACACCGATCGCCGTGGTCAGGACGGCCTCCACGGTGAGCATCCGCAGCAGCTGCCGCCGCGTCGCCCCGACCAGGCGCAGCAGCGCGAACTCTCGGCGCCGGTCGGCGGTCAGCGCCACCAGGGTGTTGACCGTGGAGACCGCCGCGAAGCAGACCAGCAGCCCGATCTCCATCTCGCGCAGCCAGATGTCGCTCTCCTTGGTGACGCTGGTCGCGGCGCCCGTCGCCCGGGCCACGTGCTCGGCGGTGCTGGTCAGGGTCAGCATGGTGCCGGAGAGCCCGACCAGCAGCGCGACCGGCACCACCGCAGAGGAGACGCGGGCCGCGTAGCCACGGAGGTTGGCGTCCGCCAGCCAGCCGGCCCGGGGCACGAGCGCCCGCGCCGGGGCGCCGAGCACGACTGCCAGGCCCCGTGCCGCCACCGGCCCCAGCAGCCCGAGCGCGACCAGCAGCACCAGCGAGCCGAGCAGCGAGGCCTGCCCCGCCTTGTCCAGCTCTCCGGCCGGCCGGCTCGCCGCCAGTCGCAGCAGCAGCCCACCGCCGGCGAGCACCGCCACCCCGGCGAGCAGCCGCGGCACGCCCGTCCGCCGTGGACCGCCCGCACCCTCGGTGAGTGCGACGGCCGGGGCGGGCCGGGTGATCCGGCGGGCCGCGACGGCGGTGGCCACCAGGCCGACCAGCAGCGCCACCCCCAGCCCGACCAGCGCCGGCACCGGCGCGCCGGGTATGCGAAGCCCGGGTGCGGCCATGCCGCGACGCTGGAGTGCGGCGAGGAAGGCCCGGGCGGCGAGGAAGCCCACCAGGCCGCCCGGCACGGCCACCAGCAGCGCCGTCGCCACCACCTGCGCGCGCACCACCCTCCGTACCTGACGGGGCGTCGCCGCGACGGTGCGCAGCAGCGCCAAGTCCCGGTGCTGCTGGCGCAGGGTGAAACCGAGCGCGTTGACCACGACGAACAGCGCGACCAGGACGGCGATCTCGCCGAACGCGCCGGCGATCAGCACCAGACCCGGCCCGGACACCGTCGTCCGCGACACCGCGGCCGGTGCTGTGACCTGCGCGGCGACCAGTGAGCCGAACAGCGTCACCGCCGCCACCGCCAGGAACAGTGCCGTTCCCAGCCCGGCGAAGGAGGCCGGACGGCGGCGGATCTGCCCCACCGAGAGGCTCAGCACGGGACTGCTCAACACGGGAGAACTCACCACGGGACCGCTCATCTCGCTCACCCGCCCAACCGGCTCAGCCGCTCGCCGACCTGCGCGGTCGTCGGCCTGATCAGCTCGTCCACCAGGAGGCCGTCGGCGAGCAGCAGCACCCGGTCCGCGTACCCGGCGGCGACCGGGTCGTGGGTGACCATCACGCACGTCTGCCCGTCGGCGTCGACACCCTCGCGCAGCAGTCCGAGGATCTCCTGCCCGGTGGCGCGGTCCAGCGCTCCCGTCGGCTCGTCGGCGAACAGCACCTCCGGCCGGGAGACCAGGGCCCGGGCTATCGCCACCCGCTGCTGCTGACCGCCCGACAGCTGCCCGGGCCGGTGCCGCTCCCGCCCGGCCAGCCCGACCCGGGCCAGCGCCTCCCGCACCCGGCCGCGCTCCGGCGGCCGCCCGGCCAGCCGCCCGGGCAGCTCGACGTTCTGTACGACCGTCATCGCGGGCATCAGGTTGAAGGCCTGGAACACGAACCCCACCCGGGTGCGGCGCAGCTCCGCCAGCCTCCGTTCGGGCAGCCCGGACACCTCGGTGCCGCCCCACCGCACGGTGCCCCTGGTCGGGCGGTCCATCCCGGCCAGGCAGTGCAGCAGGGTGGTCTTGCCGGATCCCGACGGCCCCATCACCGCCGTGAACGTCCCCGGGGCGAAGTCCACCGACACCCCGCGCAGCGCCCGCACCGCCGCCGTGCCGCGCCCGTACTCCCGGTGCAGCCCGACCGCGCTCAGGGCCGCGCCCGTCACCTCGTCGTCCGCCGCCGTGGTGGCGGCCGTCGTCATCGCGTTCATGTCCTCCATCGTGGGCGTCCGGGGCCGGGAGATCGATTGTGCTGGCACCCGAATCCGGGGTTCGGAAAACCGAACCCCGCAGGTGGTGCTACGTCCCTCGGGCCCGTCACGACCCGGCGTGCTCTCCCCCGTTCACCCGTCCCCACCCCGCCTCCCGTCGGCTCCTCCCGACGGGGAATCATGATCCGGTGACCATCCACCCGCTGCCCGGCCGCGGCGTCCGGCCGCCCGCCCCGGGCCGCGCGCCGCGCCACCGGGAGCCGCGCCACCAGGAGCCGCGCCACCAGGGGCCGTTCCCCTCCGGCTTCGGCCCTCTCCCCGCCCCCGTCCCCGTCGACCACGACGCATCCATCGAGGCCACCGCATGATCCCCCTCCCGACCGGCGCCGCCACCGGTCCGCACGACGCCGCCTTCCTGCCCCGCCGCGGGCTGTCCCCGCGCCCGGCCGAGCGGCCGATCACCGCACCGGTCCCCAAGCTCGGCGGCGAGCCGTGCTGGCTGGCCGAGCCCACCTGGCCGCTCGATCCCAGCACCGGTGAGCCGCTGGTGTTCATCGGACAGTTCCCCGTCCCTGGCGAGCCGGGCCGGCTGGCGTACCTCTTCCTGGACGAGGAGGGCGAGATCATGGGCGGCCTCGATCCGGAGCGCGGCGACGGCCTGCTGCTCGTCCAGCCGGGAGGGCGCATCCCTCCGTTCGCCGTGATCGGCCCGCCCGGCACGCGGGGCCGTACGCTCTGGCGCTGCGAACCCGACGGCGAACGGACCCCGGTCGAGTACCACCTGGACGTGGTGCCGCTGTCGGACGACGACCACGTGCGGGACCACCTCGGCGGAGAGCCGTCCTACCCGAACGGCCGGGCCCGGGTCCCGGCACCCTGGCAGTACCTCTTCGGCCTCTCGGACGCTCCGGACGACAGCGATCCGTACTTCCTCAACTTCGGTTACGGCAAGGGCTTCGGCTTCCTCAGCCCGGACGGTCTGGAGGGCCGGTTCTTCTGGGAGGCCCCGTAACCGGGCCCGCCCGCCGCCGCGTCCTCCACCCATCCACCCACCCTCGGGAGTCACCATGACCACCAACCCCCTGACCGTCGCCGTCCTCGGACCGGGCGGAGTCGGCGGACTGATCGGCGCGCTGCTCGCCCGCGACGGCCACCGGGTCGTCTGCCTGGCCGGCGAGGAGACCGCGGCCGCCATCGGGCGGGACGGACTGCACGTCCGCAGCGGCCGGTTCGGCGAGTTCACCGCCCGCGTCGAGGCCGCGACCGAGCTGCGCGAGCCGGTCGACGCGGCTTTCGTGACGGTCAAGGAGACGGCGCTGGCCGCCGCGCTCGACCGGATGCCCCCGGAGGCGCTCGGCACCGGGATCGTGGTGCCGCTGCTCAACGGCCTGGACCACATGGCGCTGCTGCGCGAACGCTACCCGGCCGGGCGGGTGGTGGCCGGTACGATCCGGGTCGAGACCACCCGGACGGCGCCCGGGAGGATCGAGCACACCAGCCCGTTCGCCACCGTCGAGCTCGGCGCGACCGCCGGACCCGACTCCCCCGTGGCCGAGTTCGCCGAACTGCTGCGCCACGCCGGGCTGGACGTCACGCTACGCGAGGACGAGACGGCGATGCTGTGGAGCAAGCTCTCCTTCCTCGCCCCGTTCGCCCTGCTCACCACCCGCCACGCGAGCGGGATCGGCGCCGTGCGCACCGAGTACCGGGCCGAACTCCTCGCGGTGCTGGACGAGATCGCCGCCGTCACCCGGGCGGTCGGCGCGCCGGCTGACGCCCAGACGCTGCTCGCCTCCTTCGACCGCCTGCCCGAGGCGATGAAGTCCTCGATGCAGCGGGATGTGGAGGCCGGCCGACCGACCGAGCTGGACGCCATCGGCGGCGCCGTGCTGCGGGCGGCCGAGGCTCACGCGGTGGCTGCCCCCACCATCGCCCGACTGGTTCGCGACCTCTCCGAGTCCGCCAACCGGTAGCAGGAGTGCGGGTGTTCACCCTGCGGGCGGCGTTCGCGGGGTGAACACCCGTAGCTTTCGAGATCCGTGACGGGACGCCATCGGACACCAGTGGGCAAAGACTTTCCCAACGGTTCACCCGAGCTTCCGGAACCTCCGCACGGCGCAGTGGCGTTGATACGGCGGGAGGGATAGAGACATGACAAGGAAGCCGTACCGTCTGGCCGCCACCGCGCTCGCACTGCTCCTGGCGGCACCGCTGTTCACCGCATGCGACGCCGACAAGGCCCTGGACTGCGGAAAGCGGGCGATCAGTCTCACCGGCGACGTCCAGGATCTCGCCGATTCGGCCATCAACGTGGGGCAGCTCGCCGACGAGAACCGCCGCAACCACACCGTCGAGGCCTTGCGGAAGGTCGCCGACGACGCCAAGAAGATCCGCCAGGACGGCGGGGACAAGATCGACCCGGCGGCCGACCGGCTGTCCAAGGCCGTCAACTCCGCCATCGACCAGGTCTCCAAGGGGCGGCAGCCCGACTTCAAACCGATCACCGACGCCGCCGGCGACATCGGGAAGGCCTGCGCCGACTCCTGACGCCGACCGGCACGCCCTTACCGTTCTCCGACGCCGCCCGTCGCCCGCTCCACCGGCTCCCGGCCCGGCACACAGCCCGGCCGGGAGCGCGACAGGGTTGCAGGTCGTCGCGAGCCCTGCCGCATCGTTCACGGGTGCCGGCCGCCCCCGCGGCCGCCACGACCTGCGCAGGGGTCGCCCATGGGCGGGACAGGGCGGCCACGACCGCGCTGCACCCGCTCCCGCCCTCGGCCCGCCCTGCCGCGTCCTCGACCTGCGGCAGGCCGCCCGCCGCGCCCCCGGCCGCGCCGACCAACGCCCGGGCACTGGAGCACATCCGCTCGGCGGTGCTCAGCCGGGGCCCGCCTCGGCGCGCCGCCCGAGCACGGCCCCCCGAACACCGGACAGGGCCCCCGAAGACCATCGCCACGGCGTGTCGTCGGCGAATGTGCCAGTGGCACAGGCCTGCCGGGCGAGGCCGCCGCAGGAGGCTCGCAGAACCCACAGAACACCTTCAAACAAAGGGAGTTGACGTCCAATCAGTTGTCATGTGGAGTGAGCATGACGCCCTGGCCGGTGTCGGCGCCCCGGGGGATGGGGCCGGTCGGCCGTGGCTGCCATCGGCGCAAAGGGGGAGCATCCTGATGGCATACGCGAAGGGTTATGACGTCTCCGACTTCCAGTCGGGCATTCCGGGGGACGCGGAGTTCGTCTTCATCAAGGCCACCGAAGGCGGCCACACCGGCCAGTCGGGGTACTCCGACAAGCTCGCGGACGCCCGTGGGCGCGGGCTGGTGGTCGGGCACTACCACTTCCTGCACGCGGAGAACCCGGTCGACGGCGAGGTGGAGCACTTCTGCCGGGTCGTGGGGCAGGTGCCCGCGGGCGAACTGCTGGTACTGGACTTCGAGCCGTACGGGCAGTCGGTCGCCGACGGCGACGCGACCGAGGCGAAGAACCGGTGGCTGGCGGCGGTCAAGCAGCGCTACCCGGACCGCCTGGTCGGGCTCTACACCAACCGGGACTACTGGTTCCGGACGGACGACAACGCCGGTGACTTCCTGTGGATAGCGGACTACGTGTCCGCGGGTTCGCCGCGCATCCAGGCGTCCTGGCGCTTCCACCAGTACAGCGACGACCCGCTCGACGCGGACGTGTTCAACGGCTCGCTGGACGAACTGCGGGCGTGGGCCGGCGTGGGCCAGGCCCCGGACCCCGAGCCACCCACGCCGACCCCGACCCCGGGACCCCAGTCGCCCGACTGGCCGGGGCTGCAACTGGTGAACCGGGACCAGTGGGGCGCGCGGCCCTGGCGCGAGCCCCACGGTTCGATCCCGTACGCCGGTCCGCGCGCCGGAGTGAAGGTGCACTATCTCGGCACGGCCTACACCTTCGCCACCCATGACACCTGCCCGGCCTACGTACGGCGCCTCCAGGCCTCGCACATGGACGACGACGGCTGGTCGGACATCGGCTACAGCTTCGTGGTCTGCGAGCACGGCCACGTGTTCGAGGGCCGTGGGCTGAACCGGCGCAACAGCGCCAACGGCGACGTCCCGCTCAACGAGGCGCACTACGCGGTGTGCGGGCTGGTCGGCTCCTCCGGCTCGACCGTGCCCACCCCGGAACAGCTCAACGGGCTGCGGGACGCGATCGAGTACTGCGAGCAGCAGGGCCCGGCGGGCCCCGAGATCAAGGGGCACCAGGACGGCTACTCGACCGACTGCCCCGGCCCCGAGCTGTACGCCTGGGTGACGGCGGGTGCGCCGCGCCCGTCCGGGACGACGAACACCCCGCCCCAGCAGCCCGCGCCGCAGCCGGACCCGACCCCGTCCCGGTACCAGAACAGCGTCGGCGGCCTGCCGTACGGCTACGGCGCGCACGGTCCGCAGGTCACCCTCGTCGGCGAGGCGCTGGTGGCGGCGGACTTCGGCTCGCACTACAGCCAGGGCCCCGGCCCGGACTGGACCGACGCCGACACCCTCAACTACGCCGACTTCCAGCGCAGTCTGGGCTACTCCGGCGGGGACGCGGACGGCGTGCCCGGCGAGGCCTCGCTGCGCCGGCTGCTCGGCGGGGCCGTCCCGCTGGCCGAGGTGTCGAAGTCGAGGGTCGTCGCGGCGGCCCGCCAGGACCCGGACGCGGCCCAAGGCGCCACCACGCACCCGGACGACGTGTACACGGTGGAGCAGGCGCTCGTCGCCGAGGGGCTGCTCGACCGGCAGTGGGCCGACGGCTCGTTCGGCACGAAGACCGTCGACGCCTACGCCGAGCTGCAACGCCGGTACGGATACAGCGGACAGCAGGCGGACGGCATACCCGGCATCAACTCGCTGACCCGGCTCGGCCAGGCGCACGGCTTCACCGTCGTCGGCTGACGTCGGCCGAGGAGGACAGATGTACCAACTCGCCCTGTCCCTGTGGCGCACATGCGTGCCCTACATCGTCGCGTTCCTCGTGGTGCAGGCCGCGCGGCTCGGCGTCCACCTGGACAACGCCTCCGTCACCTCCGCCCTGGTCACCGGTTTCGGCACGGTCTACTACGCCGCGTTCCGGTTCCTGGAGCACCGGTTCGGCGCGAGCTGGGGCTGGTTCCTGGGGGCTGCCCGACCGCCGTCCTACCACCCGCCGGTCCCCGCGCCCACACCCACGCCGGACCTACCCGCACCCACGCCTGCGCCGTCCGCACCCGCGCCCACACCTGCGCCCGCTCCGGCCCCGGCCCCGGCCCCGGCCCCTGAGCCCGCACCCGCACCCGCCGCGACGCCGCCGGACCCCACGCCGGCCCGACCCGACTACCGGAACCTGCCCGAGGGCGGCTGACGGACACCAGCACAAGGGGTGCGGAATATCATATTCCGAACCCCCCGAAAACAGGCCCAGTAATACAATTATCCTTTCACGTTCAGGCCTTGACGAATTGTCACCTGAATCTGAGACTGAGCCTGCCACCAATGCATCCGGATCCCATCCAACGGCCTCTTGATGCACGAAGTGAACGGAGGGGGAATTGCCGACGACACCGACCTACCCGGGCGTCTACATCGAAGAGCTTCCCAGCGGCGTCCGTACCATCACCGCGGTGAGCACCTCGGTGACCGCCTTCGTCGGGGCCACCCGGCGCGGACCGCTCAACCAGCCGGTCACCATCACCAGTTTCGCGGACTTCGAACGCCGTTTCGGCGGACTCGCGAGTCAGAGCCCGGTCAGCTACGCCGTCCAGCAGTTCTTCCTCAACGGGGGCTCGATCGGGATCGTGGTCCGGGTCGCGGCGGCCGGCACCGGCGCCGCCGCGGGCGTCACGCTCAACTCGACGCAGTCCTCCACCGCCACCCCGGCCCTGGAGGTCACGGCCGTCGAGCCGGGGCTCTGGGGCGGGGGACTGCGGGTCGCCGTGGACTACCGGACGCCGACCCCGGCCGAGACGTTCAACCTCCAGGTCTTCGACACCTCCGGCGCCGTCCGGGAGTCCTTCGCGGACCTGTCGGTCCAGGCCGCCAGCCCCCGGTTCGCCGAGACGGTGGTGAACAGCGGCTCGGGCGTCGTCCGGGTGAAGGTCCTGACGGAGAGCCGACCGGACCCGGTGGGCACCGTATCCAAGCCCTTCGCGGCCACGCTGCCGGACCTCACCCACGAGATCCAGGTGAAGATCGCCGACGTGTCGCGGACCGTCAGGATCTACGACCCGGCTGCGGACGGCACCGCGCCGAACACCGTCCCCGAACTCGCCCTGCTGCTGGAGCGCAAGCTGCGGGCCCTGCCCGACGCCCCGGGCAAGCGGGCCTTCGCGGGCACCCGGGTGAGCGTGTTCGGGCGGCAGCTCCAGGTCGTCGCCGGCTCCACCGACCCGGCCGACGTGGTGCGCTTCCTCGGTGAGGCCGCCAACAACCTCGGGCTGGAGGGCTCGGTCAACCCGCCGGTCATCGCCCTCGCCGGCGGCCAGGACGGCGCGGCCCCCGGCATGACGGACCTGATCGGCAGCGAGGCCGGCAAGACCGGCATCCAGGCCCTGCGCGACGTGCCGGACGTCAACCTGCTGGTGCTGCCGGAACTGGCCGGCTACGCCAGCGTGGACGACGCCGTCACGGTCGTCTCGGCCGCCCAGGCGCTCTGCGTGGAGCAGCGGATGTTCCTGATCGTCGACTCGCCGCAGGCGTGGACGACGCTGGACGCCGCCCGGGCGGGCCTGTCCGCCTTCGACTCGGTGCGCAGCGACCACGCCGCGCTGTACTTCCCGCACCTGGAGCTGGTCGACCCGCTCACCGGCCGGCTGCGCAGTTTCCCTCCGTCGGGCACCATCGCCGGCGTGATGGCACGCACCGACGGCCAGCGGGGCGTGTGGAAGGCACCCGCGGGCACCGAGGCCGGGCTGCCCGGGGTGCGCGCACTGACCGTCCCGCTGACGGACCGGGAGAACGGCCTGCTGAACCCGCTCGCGGTGAACTGCCTGCGGACGTTCCCGGTGGTGGGCCCGGTGGCGTGGGGCGCGCGGACCATGGCGGGCGCCGACGCGCTCAGCTCGCAGTGGAAGTACGTCCCGGTGCGGCGCCTGGCGCTGATGCTGGAGGAGAGCCTCTACCGCGGTACCAAGTGGGTCGTATTCGAGCCCAACGACGAGCGGCTGTGGGCGCAGATCCGGCTGAACGTGGGCGCGTTCCTGCACTCGCTGTTCCAGCAGGGCGCGTTCCAGGGCACGTCGGCGCGCTCGGCCTATTTCGTCAAGTGCGACAAGGACACCACCACGCAGGACGACATCAATCGCGGTGTGGTGAACGTCGTGGTCGGATTCGCGCCGCTCAAACCCGCGGAATTCGTGATCGTCAAGATCGAGCAGCTCGCCGGACAGTTCGAGGTTTAGGATCTCCATGGTCGAGTTCACCGTCAATCCGCACCGGTTCGATCCGTACAAGAATTTCAAGTTCCTGGTCGTCTGGGACGGTCGGGTCGTCGCCGGAATCAGCAAGATCAGCCCGCTCAAGCGCACCACCGAGGTGGTGAAGCACCGCAGCGGGGGCGATCCGAGCGCGCCGCGCAAGTCGCCAGGGCGCACCGACTTCGAGGCGGTCACCCTGGAGCGCGGGGTCACCCACGACCCGGAGTTCGACCGCTGGGCCAACAAGGTCTGGATGGTCGGCGCGGGTCGCGGGGCGGAGGTCTCGTTGCGGGACTTCCGCAAGGACCTGGTGATCCAGGTGCTCAACGAGGCCGGTCAGGTGGCGGTCGCCCACAAGCTGTACCGCGCCTGGCCGAGTGAGTACCAGGTGCTCGGCGAACTGGACGCCAACGCCAACGCGGTGGCGATCCAGAGCCTCAAGCTGGAGGTGGAGGGCTGGGAGCGGGACGAGGAGACGCCCGAGCCGGAAGAGCCCTCGTTCCAGCAGCCGGCCTGAGCGGCCGACCGATGGAACTCGCCGGCGAGGCCGCCCTGTTGGCCACCTGGGAGGCCGGGCTGGCGGCCGGCCGCACCGGGCGGGCCCTGCTGCTGCACGCCGTCGCCCGCCCGGGCGCCGGGACGGAGGAGCTGCTGGCCGTGCCGCTCGGCCGGCGGGACGCCGAACTGTTCGGCCTGCGCGCCGAGTTGTTCGGCGAACGGCTCGACGTGCGGCTCGGCTGCCCGAGCTGCGCGGAGGAGATGGAGTTCGCCTTCGACTCCGGGCAGGTGGTCGGTTCCGCACGGCCGGCGGACGGCCCGCTGCGGGTGGAGCTGGACGGCTGGCAGGTCGGCTTCCGACTGCCCACCCCCGGTGATCTGGCCGCCGCCGAACAGGCCCCCGCGGACCGGGCCAGGGCCGTGGTGCTGGAGCGGTGCGTGCTGACCGCCGAGCACGGCGGGGAGCCGGTCGCCACCCGACAGCTCCCCGAACCGGTCCAGCGGCGCGTGGCCGAGGCCGCCGCCGCGGCCGACCCCTGCGCGGACGTCCGGCTGCACCTCAGCTGCCCCGAGTGCGGCGGGCAGGCCCTCGCCGAGCTGGACATCGCCTCCTACCTCTGGGAGGAGCTGGACGACTGGGCCCGGGCGACCCTGCTCCACGTCCACCTCCTGGCCACCGCCTACGGCTGGAGCGAGGCGGAGATCCTGACGCTCAGCCCGCTGCGGCGCCGCTACTACCTGGAGCTGTGTGCAGATGCCTGACCACTTCGACCGCCTGGTGGCGAAGGGCGACCCGGGCGGGGACCGGGCCGGGGTACGGGTGCGCCCGCGCCTGCCGGGGCCCTTCGAACGGCTCGACGCCCTCGCTCCGGCGCCGCCGGTCGCGGACGAGGAGTCGTTCGGGCCGGGCCGCTCGGGCGGGAGCCCCGTTCCCGTGCCACTCCCCCGGCCGCCGGCGGCACCGCCCGCGGCGCCGGTCGCGAGGGCACTGCGGACGGCGGTCGGTGAGGACCGGCCGGTTGTCGCACCCGTCCTTCCGCTGCCGCGCACGCCGCTGCTGATCGCGCCGCCGGTCACCGCCGGTGCCGCTCCGGCCGTCGAGCCGACGGTGCGGGGGAAGGACGCCCGCCCCGCAGCCGTACCGCCGCCCGTCGCCGCACTGCACCGGGCGGCCGCCCCCGAGCTGCCGACGGTGGCGCCGCCCGCACCGGTCCGGCCGGCCGCCGCGCCGGCGTCCGTACGGCGGGCCGCCGTGGCGGCTGCTCCGGGCCAGGCGCACGGGACCGGGACCCGAGGCCGGCAGCGCCCGGTCGAGCGGGTGGTGCGGGTCCAGATCGGGCGGGTCGAGGTCACGGCCGCCCAGCGCACCCCGGCCGGACCGACCAAGCCGGCGGCCGCCCGCCCGGGCCCGGCCCTCGGCCTGGACAAGTACCTCGACCGGGAGACCTCATGAGTGGGCGGGTGGGGCACACGACCGAGGGGGTGAACCCGTGAGTAACCACCTCGCGATCGCCACCGTGAGCGAGGCGTTGCGGCTGCTCATCACCCGAGCGCTCTCGCCCGACATCCCGTTCGCGGTCGAGGTCGGCGCCCGCAAGCCGCCGACCGAGCCGCCTGCGGACCCGACCATCACCGTCTTCCTCTACCAGGTCACGCCCAACGCATCGCTGCGCAACCGCGACGCGCCCACCCGCGCGACGGACGGCACCGTGCTGACCCGGCCGGCCGCCGCCCTGGACCTGCACTACCTGATCAGCTGCTACGGCGAGGAGTCCCAGCTGGTCGGCCAGCGGCTGCTCGGCTGCGTGGTCCGGGCGCTGACCGAACAGCCGGTGCTGTCCCGGCAGTTGATCGAGGAGGCGGCCGCCCAGCCCTACCTGGTGGGGGCGGACCTGGCCGCCTCGCCGCAGCGGGTGCGCTTCACGCCCACCACGATGGACCTGGAGGAGCTCTCCAAGCTCTGGAGCACTCTGCTCCAGACGCCGTACGCGCTGTCCGTGACCTACCAGGCCGCCGCCGTCTTCGTGGAGGGCAGGGTCGACCCGGTGGCCGGCAAGCCGGTGCTGCGCCGGACCGTGCGGGCCGTGCCGTCCCGCGGGCCGGTCGTGGAGCGGGTGCTCTCCCGGCCGGCCGGGTCCTCCGGCGCTCCCGGGGAAGGACCGGTGACCAAGGACCGGGAGCTGGTGCTGGAGGGCACCGGCCTGCGCGCGGACCTCGTCGTGGCCCGGCTGGGCGAGCGGCGGGTGCCGGTCGATCCGGGCGGCGTCCGGGACGACCGCCTGGTGGTGGCCGTCCCGGAGGACCTGCCGCCCGGCGTGTACCAGGTGCAGGTGCTGCACGGACTGGCGCTGGACGGCCGGCCCGCCGCCGACCACCTCGCGCTGGAGTCCAACGCGCAGACCTTCGCCCGGCAGCCGCGGATCGTCGGGCCGATCGGCACGACGGACCGCGGCGACGGGCCGTCCGGGGTCTCGGCCCGGCTGGACCTCCGGCTGGACGTGCCGCTCCGGGACGACCAGCAGGTCCTGCTGCTGCTGGACGAGTTGCACCCCCCCGCCGGGCGGCGCGGGGCGAGCCACCAGTTCCGTGCGCCCGCACCGTCGCAGCCGCGTACCGACCCGTACGAGGTCCGGGCACCGGTGGTCGGCGTGCGCCCGACGGCGTACCTGGCCAGGGTCCAGGTCGACGGCGTGCCCAGCGAGTTGACGGTGTCGAGCGACGGGACGTTCAGCGGTCCCGTCGTGGACCTGACGCACTGACCGCAGGACGGGGGACCAGGATGAGCACGCGTCGGCGGCAGGGCCGCGACGGCCCGGCGGACGAGCCGCACCGGCAGGCGCTGTCGGCCGCGGTCGCCACCGTGCTCGACCGGGTCGACGCGCACGCGGCCGGCCGCGACCGGGGTGAACCCACGCCGTCCGACCAGCCCGCCGGCCGCCGGGGCGGGCGGCGGCAGCCCAGCACCGCCCTGGACGCGCTCACCGCCTCCTTCGGGCTCACCCCGTTCGAGCGCGACGTCCTCGTGCTGGCCGCCGCCCCCGTGATCGACCCCACCGCCGCCGCCCGCTGCGCCGCGGCGGGCGGCGACCCCGGGCGCGCCTACCCGACCTTCTCGCTCGCGCTCGCCGCCCTGGACCAGCCGCACTGGAGCGCCCTCACCCCGGTCGGCCCGCTGCGCCGCTTCCGCCTGGTCGAGCTGGACGACGAGACCGCGCTCACCGCCTCCCGGCTGCGGATCGACGAGCGGGTGCTGCACTTCCTGGTCGGCGTGCCGTACCTGGACGTGCGGCTGCACGGCCTGCTCACCCGGGTCGGGCCGACCGGCGAGTTGCCCGAGCCCCACGAGCGGTGCGCGACCGATCTGGCCCGGGAGTGGACGGCGGCCGGGCTGGTCGGCCCGCCGCACGCCGAACTGACCGGCGCCGACCGCCGCACCCGCTGGGAGATCGCGGCGGCGGCGGCCCACCGCACCGGGCTCGGCCTCTACGCCGCGCACCGCGAGGACCTGCCCACCGAGCCCGCCGAGCGCGAGCAGCTCGCCCGGCTGTGGCAGCGGGAGGCGATCCTGATACCCGCCGCGCTGCTGGTGGAGGGCGGCGAGCCGGGCCGGGAGCGCCCGCAGTCCCCGAACGGCACGGAGGCCTTCCTCGCGGGCCTGGCGGTGCCGCTGGTCGTCTCCGGCGACGAGCCCCCGGCGGCGGGTGCCTCGGACCGGGCCCGGCTGACCGTACCCCCGCTCGGCCCCGAGGAGCAGCTGGCGATCTGGGCCGCGGAACTGGACGGTGCGCCGGGGCTCACCGAGGGCGAACTCCGCGCGCTGGCCGCACAGTTCTCGCTGCCCGGCCATGTGATCCGGTCGGCCGCGGCGACGGCCCGGCGGTCGGCCGAGGACGGCCGGGACATCGGCCCGCTGGCCTGGCACGCCGGACTGGCGGAGGCCCGGATGTCCCTGGAGGAGCTGGGCCGGCGGGTCGAGCCGCGGGCCGGCTGGGAGGACCTGGTGCTGGAGGAGCGCCAGCGCGCGATCCTGCGCGAGATCGTCGCCCACGTCCGCCGGCGCGGCACGGTCTACCAGGAGTGGGGCTTCGAGTCGGTGCTGCGCCGCGGCCTCGGCGTCACCGCGCTCTTCGCCGGAGGGTCGGGCACCGGGAAGACCCTGGCCGCCGAGGTCGTCGCCGGGCAGCTCGGCGTGGACCTGTTCGTCATCGACCTCTCCCAGGTCGTCAGCAAGTACATCGGCGAGACCGAGAAGAACCTCCGACGGGTCTTCGACGCGGCCGAACGCGGCGGCGCGCTGCTGCTGTTCGACGAGGCCGACGCGCTGTTCGGCAAACGCAGCGAGATCAAGGACAGCCACGACCGCTACGCCAATCTGGAGGTCAGCTACCTGTTGATGCGGATGGAGGCCTACCGGGGCCTGGCCGTGCTCACCACCAACATGAAGAAGGCGCTGGACCCGGCGTTCATGCGGCGGATCAGGTTCGTGGTCGACTTCCCGTTCCCCGGGATACCGGAGCGCGCCGAGATCTGGCGCCGGGTCATCCCCAAGGAGACCCCCAGCCAGGGCCTCGACCCGGAGCGGCTCGCCCAGCTCACGGTGGCCGGCGGATCCATCCGCAACATCGCGCTGTCCGCCGCCTTCCTGGCCGCCGACGAGGACTGCCCGATGCAGATGCGGCACCTGCTGGCCGCCGCGCGCACCGAGTACCTGAAGCTGGAGCGCTCGCTGACGCCCTCGGAGGTCGGCGGATGGATCTGACCGAGGGGGCTCGGCGGAGCGCCGGGCCGGGGAGCGCCGGAAGGGTCGAGCCCGGGCGTGGGAGTGGTGGACGGATCGAGGTGGAGATCGGCGAGCTGGTCCTCGACGGCTTCGCGCGGATCGACCACGACCGGCTGACGGCGGCGTTCCGGAGCGAACTGACCCGCCTGGTCGAGGCGCGCGGCGTGCCGCTCGCGACCGGCGGCGACCGCACGCTGGACGTGCTCTCCGGGCTGCCGCCGCTACCGGCCGGCACCTCACCGCAGCGGCTTGGCGAGGCGCTCGCCCGCGCCGTGCACGCCGGGCTGTCCGGCGGTGGCCGGCCGCCGGGACGGGGGCGGACATGACTCGACCCACCGTCGCGACCAAGGACTCCGCACCGGACACCAAGCAGGACGCGGCCCGACGCAGGACCCGGGCGCCGAAGGCCCGTACGCCCGAGCCGAAGGAGATCGTCTCCGGTGCCGGCCAGCCGCTCGACCCGGGCGTGCGGCGGGAACTGGAGGCGCGGCTCGGGCACGACCTCAGCCGGGTCCGGGTGCACACCGACCGGGACTCCGCCGCGCTGACCGAGCTGATCGGCGCGGACGCCGTCGCCGTCGGCCCGGACCTCTTCTTCGGCGAGGGCAAGTACCGGCCCGCCGCCGAGGACGGCCGGCGGCTGCTCGCCCACGAGCTGCTGCACACCGTCCAGGCCCCGAACCCGCTCGGCGCGCTGCGGGCCGGCCGCGACCTTGGCGCGGTCAGCCTGCCGCAGGACGCGATCGAACGGGAGGCGGAGCACGGCGCGCGCGACGACCGGCCGACGGCGGCGACGCCGAGTGCCACGCCGGGGTGGCTGCGCTACGCGACTGTCGACGCCGACCGGTTCCGCACCGAACGGCTCGACCCGGCCACCCTGGTCGACCGGCTGGCGGCCGGCATCCTGCGCTCGCTGCGCGGCGACCCGACCGACTCCGCCGGCCGGGTCCGCCAGCAACTCGCGCGGTTCGCCCCCGAGTTGCAGGCCTCCGTGCTGGAACGGCTGGAGGTCCGACTGCCGTCCTCGGACTACACCCGGGTGCTCGAGCTGGTCGAGGACGCCGAGCACCGCCCGGCCGACCTGGACAGCCCGCTGACGCCCGAGCCGGTCACCGGGGCCGCCGAGCAGGCCGACGACGAGCGGGAGCAGGCCGACGCCCCGGGCTCCGAGCAGGCCCGGCACCCGGACCGGGCTCCTGATCAGGAGGCTGACCGGCCGGACGGTCCGAAGCGGCGGCGCAAGCACCGCAAGGGCCGGGACGAGCAGGAGGGCGAGGAGGAACGCCCAGAGCAGCAGGACGGCCGACAGCAGGAGGAGCAGGCACCGCCCGCGGAGGGCGAGGCCGGCCAGGCTCCGCAGGACGTCGCGCAGCCTGCCGGGCAGCCCGAGCCCACCGCCGCCGTCGCGGAGGCGGGCGCGGCGTCCCCCGAGGCGCCCGCCGCGGAGGACGAGGCCGTCCCCCCGACGGCCGTCGCCGTCACCGGCGCGCCCGAAGCCGGGCCGCCGGAGGCCGCCGCCCAGCCGTCCGCCGGTACCAGGCCGCAGGAGCCGGCCGCCGTACCGCCGCCGCAGCCCGCACCGGTTCAACCCGAGCGCCTGGACGCGATAGCACAGGCCCCGGACAGCCCGCTCGCCCGGCACGGGCTGTTGGAGGGCGACCACCCGCAGGACGAAACCCGGGACGAGGAACGGCCGTTGGGCATGGAGCCCGGCGCCGAGTCCGAGGTCCGGGACGCTCCCGGCGCGGACCAGGAGCGGCCGCCGCAGCCGGCCGCCGCCGAACAGGAGCTGGGGCCCGGAGACTTCCTGCCCTCCTCGGACCTCGACGTGTCCGCCGTCCCGACCGTCGACCGGATCCCGCTGTCGGCGGACGGTGCGCCCCCCGCGAACGCCGAGGCACCGGCGTTCCCCGAGCCGCCGGCGACCAAGGCCGAGCAGGTCCAGGAGGAGCGGGAGAGCCGGCCGGAGACCGACGAGGAGCCGGCCGCGCCACCCGAGCCGGCCCAGCCCGAGGGCGCGGCGCCGCAGGCTGCCCCCGCCGTGGAGGCCGAGGACCGCGGCAGCCGCGACCTCCAGCCGGAACGGCCGGTCGAACAGGAGGTCGGCCCCGATCCGGCCCAGGGCCGGGCCCCGGCCACCGGACCCGCCGAGCCCGCCGCCCCGGAGCCCCGACCGGAGCAGGAGCCGGAAGCGCCCGTCGGTGAGGCCCGGGAGGCCGAGCCGGCGGCCGCATCCGAGCCGGGCGTCACGGAGCGCACCGCCGCCCCCACCGGGGCCGGGCCGGTCGGCGGTGAGGGCCCGGGCGGGCCCGCCGAC
>NZ_JBEXWT010000079.1:0-42382 GCF_040629945.1 Kitasatospora sp. NPDC005856
CGTTCTTTCGTGTTTCCAGCTTATCAGATGTTTTCCGCTCCGTTTCCGGGGCTTCGTTCATCCAACTCGCCGGTGTCTTCCGGGGTTTGACGCCCTGTCCGACGTTTCAAACTCTAGCCGATCCCCGCTCCGAAAAGCGAATCCGGCCGCAACCCGATAAAACGCGCACACCGAATAAGCACCAGGCCGCAACGTGAAAACGACGAAGCGACCCGGCCCGAACCGGGAAGTGGTGTTTCAGAGGATTGGCCGCCCCGGGACCGTCCGCGCCGATGCGTGTCCGGTGCTCCCTGCCGAGCGACTAGAAAACACTACCCCCGTCCGGAGCCGAAGGCAAACCCGCCCCGGAGACGGTCCGGGTGCAGAGCGCCCGGCCGGGCTTCACGTACGCGCCGTTGGGGTGGTCGTTGCCGGTGACCCACTGGCGGGCGGTGGCCTCGCCGCGGCCGCCGTCGCGGTGCCGCCGGAGCAGGCGCTCCTCGCGGACCCCGTCGTCCGTGTGCACGTACCAGAGCTCGCGCAGCAGTCGGCGGGCATCGGGCCATGGGGTGTCGGAGGAGGCGAGGTAGTTGCCCTCGGTGATGACGAGCCGGGTGTGCGGGCGGACCACGTGGCGGGCGGCGACCGGTTCGTCCAGGGTGCGGTCGAAGTCCGGGGCGTAGATGTCCTGGAAGCGGTCGCCGGCGATGCGGCGCAGCAGGGCGACGTAGCCGTGGGCATCGAAGGTGGCCGGGGCGCCCTTGCGGTGGCTCAGGCCGAGGCGGTCGAGCTGGGCGCCGGAGAGGTGGAACCCGTCGAGCGGGACGTAGGCGGCGGTGCCGGGGCCTTCGGCGCGCTCGACCTCGGCGACGAGGTGGCGGGCCAGGGTGGACTTGCCGGCGCCGGGCGGGCCGGCAAGTCCGAGGATCGTGCGGGCGTTGCTGCCCGGGCCGCGGAGGAAGCCGAGGGCAAGGGCGGTGAGACGGTCCTCGTTCATGGCCGCACCTTACTGATGGCGTCCTTGCCCGGCGCGCCCCGAGCCCGGCGCGGCAGCCCTGGGCCCAGTGGGGCACCGGGCCGGGCCCGCCCGGTGCCGGCTCAGCGATCGGCGAGGGCGGGCAGGTCCAGCGTGAGGGTGCCGGCGTCGGCGTCGAGGAGGGCGGGAACGCCGAGCGGGACGGTGAGGGTGGACGGGCAGTGGCCGAAGCCCAGTTCCCAGAGCACGGGGACGCCGAGCCCGCCGAGCCGGTCGAGCATCACGTCCCGGACCCGTTCCGGACGTCCGCAGCCCTCCCAGGAGCCGAGGGCCAGCCCGGCCACGCCGTCGAGGGCGCCAGAGCGCAGGAGCTGGGTGAGCAGTCGGTCGAGCTGGTAGGGGTGCTCGTTCACGTCTTCGAGCAGCAGGATGGCGCCCTCGTACGAGGACCGGGCGGCGGGCGTGCCGCGCTCGGCGGTGAGGACGTGCAGGCAGCCGCCGGCCGTGACGCCGCGGGCCCGGCCGGGGACGAGCGGGGCGGCGGTGGGTGAGGTGAGGACGGTGACGGCGGCGGGGTCGAAGAGGGTGCGGCGCAGGTGCTCGGCGGTCGGTCCGTCGGAGACGAAGGAGGCCCCGGCGGCCAGCGGTCCGTACAGGGTGGCGAGGCCGAGGCGCTGGGCGAAGGCCTCGTGCAGGGAGCTGACGTCGCTGAAGCCGATGAAGGGCTTGGGCCCGGCGGCGCGCATCGCACTCCAGTCGAGCAGGTCGACCATGCGGTGCACGCCGTACCCGCCGCGGGCGCAGATGACGGCGTCGACGGTGGGGTCGAGCCAGGCGTTCCGGAGGTCGGCGGCGCGGTCCGCGTCGGTGCCGGCCAGGTAGCCGAGGGAGGGGTGGGTGTCGAGGACGTGCGGGGCGACGGTGACGCGCAGCCCCCAGGAGCGGAGGATCGCGCATCCGGCTTCGAGGCGTGCGGCGTCGATCGGGCCGCTGGGCGCGGCGACGACGATGTGGTCGCCGGGACGCAGGTGCGGCGGGCGGGTCAGCCCCTGGCCGGGTGCGGTCGGGTGCTGGTCCATGGGCCGGGCCACCTTTCGGGCGCGGGAGCGGGGTGCGGACGGTCGCGTTGTGGCCGCGACCGCCCGGTGACGATATGCCCCGTGTGAACCGGCCGATGTCCGGGGGCGGTGGTCCGCTGTCCGGGCGGCTCCCCCGGGGCTCCGGCGGGTGAGCGCTCTTCAGATCGCCGCTCCCATCACCTCCCGGACCTCGGCGAGGGTGGCGTCGGCGTCGGCGTTGGCCCGCTCGGCGCCGTCGCGCAGGACCTGCCGCAGGTGGGCCCGGTCGGCGGCGAGTTCGGCACGGCGGGCGCGCATCGGGCGGAGGAACTCGTTGACGGACTCCGTGACGGTGCGCTTGAGCGCGGCGGCGCCGCCGTCGCCGATCTCCTCGGCGACGGCCTCGGGGGCGCGGTCCTGGCAGAGGGCGGCGAGCAGGACGAGGCTGGAGACCTCGGGGCGGTTGACCGGGTCGTAGTCGATCCGGCGGTCGGCGTCGGTCCTGGCGCCGCGGATGATCCGGGCCGTCTCGTCCTCGGTGGCACCGAGGGCTACGGCGTTGCCCCGGCTCTTGCTCATCTTGCCGCCGTCGGTGCCGAGCAGCATCGGGGCGTCGGAGAGCAGGGCCCGCGGTCGGGGGAAGACGGCGCTGCCGTCGGCGTGCGGGTAGCGCTCGTTGAACCGGCGGGCGACGGTGCGGGCGACTTCGAGGTGGGGAAGCTGGTCCTGGCCGACCGGCACCAGGTCGGCCTTGCAGAAGAGGATGTCGGCCGCCTGGTGGACGGGGTAGGTGAACATCAACCCGCTGACGGCGGCCCGCCGGGAGTGGGCGATCTCGTCCTTGACGGTGGGGTTGCGCCCCAGTTCGGCGACGCTGACCAGGCTGAGGAAGGGAAGCAGCAGCTGGTTGAGGGCGGGGACGGCGCTGTGCGGGAAGATCGTCGCCCGCTCGGGGTCGAGGCCGGCGGCGAGGTAGTCGAGGACGAGGTTCTCGGTGTGCTCGGCGAGCCGGTCGGCGAGGTCGCGGTCGGTGATCACCTGGTAGTCGGCGACCACGACGAACATCTCGATGCCCTGGTCCTGGAGCCGGACCCGGTTGCGCAGGGTGCCGAAGTAGTGGCCCAGGTGGAGCGGTCCGGTGGGACGGTCCCCGGTGAGGACCCGGTGGGCGGTCGGGTCGTCGATCGGAACGGACGTGGCGGTCGGAACCGACGTGGCGGTCGGAACCGACGTGGCGGTCGGAACGGACGTGGCGGTCGGAACGGACGTGGCGGGCTGTGCGGCGACGGTCTCGGTGGTCAAGGTCTCTCTCCTCGGTGCGGCGGTGGTGACGGCCGTCCGGGGCGAGGGGCCCGTCCCGCAAGCGCGGGGAGCGCGGAGAACGCAGCAGGGCCGTCCATCCCGGACGGCCCTGGTCAGGCGAGTGCTGGTGGCCGTCCTAGGACGGCCACCAGCACAGGCCCACGAAGCGCTTCATGCGCCCAACAGTAATGGCGTCAGTCCTCCACGACCAGTGCCTGGGTGTCCTGGTTGAGCGTCTCGCCGCGGAAGAACTCCGGCCGGATGAAGCGGTACCAGGTCATCAGCACGGCGCCGAGCAGCAGGATGCCGACACCGATCACGAAGACCGAGCCGATGCCGAAGACCGAACCGCTGCCGTAGTCGGGGTCCCAGGCGTCGGTGAGGGTCTGGAGGAAGACCGCGGTGAGCAGCACGCCGCCGAGGAGCGGGGCGGCGCCCTTGAGCAGCAGGTCGCGGACACCGGTGCGCAGCGAGCGGCGGAAGTACCAGACGCACGCGAAGGCGGTCAGCGCGTAGTAGAAGCAGATCATCAGGCCGAGCGCCAGGATGGTGTCCTGGACGACGTTCTCGCTGATCAGGCTCATGCCGACGTAGAAGACCGCCGTGGCGATGCCGGCCGCGACGGTGGCGTAGCCGGGGGTGCGGAAGCGCGGGTGGACGGCGCCGAAGCGCGGCGGCACCGCGCGGTAGGCGCTCATCGCGAGCAGGGTGCGGGCCACCGGGATGAAGGTGGTCTGCAGGCTGGCGGCGGCGCTGGCGACGACGGCCAGGAAGAGCAGGATGCTCCACGGCGAGCCGAGCACCGGACGGGCCAGCGCGGCGAAGACGTTGTCGGCGGTGTCCGGGTTGCCGAGGCCGTTGCCGGTGCTGCCGACGCCCGCGAACATCTGGGAGGCGATCGCGACCAGCAGGTACGAGCCGACCAGGGTGACCATGGAGATCATCGCGGCGCGGCCGGGGGTCTTGGCGCTGCCCTGGGTCTCCTCGTTCATGGTCAGGCAGGTGTCCCAGCCCCAGTACATGAAGATCGACAGCGACAGTCCCGCGGTGAACGCGCTGAACGAGCTCACCTCGAGCGGGTTGAGCCAGGAGAAGGAGAAGCCGATCGAGTCGGGCAGGTCGCCGGAGGCGGCCTTGCCGATGGCGATGGCGGAGAAGAGCAGCAGCACGGCCAGCTGGAGGCCGACCAGGCTGTACTGGAACCACTTGGTGGCGGTCATCCCCCGGTAGCTCATCGCGGTGGCGCCGGCGATCAGCAGGACCACGGTGAGCAGGTGTACGGCCTTGTTCTGGTCGAGTTCGGTGACCCAGCTGCTGCCGGTCATCTCCCCGAGCATCAGGTACAGGAAGTCGGTCGCGACCCCGGCCAGGTTGGACAGCACGATGATGGTTGCCACCGTCAGCCCCCAGCCGGCCATCCAGCCGACCCGGGGGCCGAAGGCCCGCACGCCCCAGGTGAAGGACGTACCGCAGTCCGGGAAGTCCTTGTTCAGCTCCTTGTACGCGAACGCGACCAGCAGCATCGGCAGGAAGCCCGCCAGGAACACCGCGGGCATCTGGACTCCGACCGCGGTGACGGTCGGGCCGAGTGTCGCTGTCAGGCAGTAGACCGGGGCGACCGTCGAGACGCCCAGCACCACACTGCTCAGCAGGCCGACGGAACCGCCCCGTAGACCCTTGTCCCCCGCTCCCCCAGCGGTCCCCTGACTGCCGGGGACTCCACCACTGATGCCACTGACCGGGGCACCCTGCGGAGCGCCGGGCGCCATTGCCCGGCCGCTGCTCGTGTGCTCTGAGAGCTGCTGATCAAACACCAGCGCACCCTAGAGGGGGGCATGGAAGGTTGAGTAGACCAACCCTTGGTGATCTAAACCACTTGCTTCGATTCGTTCGCCATGAGGCCGTTGGGCTTGATGTATTTACGGCGCGTTAACCCATGTACCTTTGTTTCAAAGGAGTTGAGTCAAGGAAATTTCTCCCTTTTGCCAAGGTTCGACATGGTTTGCCCCTCCGATACGGAGGGCCCGGGGCCACGCTTCCCTCACATCGGATAGGTTTGCCTAACCTAAATTCGATCGTGAAAGGAGCGTCGCGTGTCCCCCACCTCCGACGACCTGGCCCTCGCCCCGCGCACCGCCACCCGCCGCAGGATCCTCACCGCGGGGATCACCGGTGCCGCGGTGCTCGGCCTCGGCGGACTGCTCACCGCCTGCGGCAGCTCGGACGGATCGGGTGGATCCGGCGGATCGGGTGGCAGCGGCGGTTCGACCCCGGCCGGCGGCGGCTCCTCCCCGAACCAGAAGTCGGTCAAGCAGGGCGGCGACGACTACGCCACCGTGATCGAGAAGATGAAGGGCTTCGGCACCGACGCCGCCCCCGGCGTCTACCCGCGCACCCTCAAGCACGCGATGGGCGAGACCGTCATCCCGGCCAGGCCCACCCGGGTCGTGGTGCTGGACACCGGCGAGCTCGACAACGTCGTCGCCCTCGGCATCCAGCCGGTCGGCGTCGTGCACACCGACGGGTCCAAGTCCCTGCCCTCCTACCTCAAGGACAAGGCCGGCAGCCCCGCCGCCGTCGGCACCATCAACAGCCTCAACCTGGAGGCCATCGCCGCGCTCAAGCCGGACCTGATCCTCGGCAGCCAGCTGCGGGCCCAGGACCAGTACGCGCAGCTGTCCAAGATCGCGCCGACCGTCTTCTCGCTTCGCCCCGGTTACCCCTGGAAGCAGAACTTCCTGCTCAACGCGAGTGCGTTCGGCCTGGAGGCCGAGGCCAAGGCGCAGCTCGACGCGTACCAGGCGACGGCCGCGGCGATCGGCGCGAAGCTCGGCGACAAGCGGCCCACCATCACTCCGCTGCGCTTCATGCCGGGCCGGATCCGGCTCTACGCGGAGCTCTCCTTCATCGGCACCATCCTCACCGACGTGCCGCTGCCGCAGCCCGAGATCGAGCGGGTCCAGGAGCTCGCGGTGGAGGTCAGCCCGGAGCAGATCGACAAGGCCGACGCCGACTGGATCTTCTACGGCGTGTACGGCAGCCCCAGCTCGACCAGCCAGGACGCGGTGCTGGGCGGCGCGCTCTGGAAGACGCTCGGGGCGGTCAAGTCCGGTCAGGCCCGGCCGGTTTCGGACGAGACCTGGTTCCTCGGGCTCGGCGTCATGGCGGCGAACGCGGTGCTCGCCGACCTCAAGGGCTTTGTCGCGCCCGCTGGTTGATCCCCTGAGCGGCCCCGGGGGTCGACCCCTTGGCCGATACCTTGACCGACCCCTTGGCCGATACCTTGGCCGATCCTGCCCGGTGGGGCGGGATCGGGGTCGGAGTCGGGTCGGGTCCGGGTCGGAGGGCGGAACCAGGCGTGGTTCCGGTCGTGTGGCAACGGTGTGCGTCCTGCGGCGTCTTGGGTGATCCGGGGGTGATCCCACGACGGTTCGGCGGTGGTATCGCGCACACCGTCGGGTTCGACGCTTGGAGCTGATCGCGTGGTGCGGGAGGATCGTCGGAACCGTTCCCCGAAGGGCCCGCAGATGACCTCGCTCCACCCCACCGCCATCGACCCGTCCCTTCCCGGCCCGCCCGGGGACAGCGCCGGTTCCTCGCCCCCGCCCACCATGACGGACCCGCCCGCCGCGGCCGTCCCGGTGTGCTCGATCGCGACCGTCGTCGAGCCCGGTGCGGCCGCGACCGGCTTCCCGGAGGGAGTGGCGCGCCAGGCCGGCTCGGCACGCCCCGACTCGGTGCCGCAGCCGCGCAGCCGGTACGACGCGGAGGCGCCGCCCGTCCTGCCGGCGGACGCGTACCGCCGACCGGTCCCGGACGTAGCGGCCCTTTTCGGCCTGGACGCGGGGGCCGAGGAAGCTCCGGCCGCGTCCGCCGCGCCCGCCGACCGGGCTGCCGCGACGCCCGAGACCCTCCGAGGGCCGGACGGAGGCGAGCCCGGGTTCGTCCGTTTCGGGTCCGCCACCGCGCCTTCCGAGGGCAGCCCGTCGGAGGGCGGCCCGTCCGTGCCGGCGCAGCGTTCGGTGCGCGAGGAGCCGCGGATCCTGGGGTCCCGGCGGCCGTCGCCCTCGCGGCGTCTGCGCCGGATGCACCCGCAGGCCGGCCAGAGCGGGCAGGGGGCGACCGCACGGGAGACGGCCGCGTCCGGCCCGGCCGGAACGGGCCTGCCGGGTACCACCGGTCGGGCGCACGAACGTGCCGGTGCGACGGGCGCGGCGGCGCAGGGGCCGTCGTCCGGAGCTCCCGGCGTCCTCGATGCCGGTCCCGCCGGCGTCGACGCCGCCATCGGCCACTCCGCCGGGGCCCCGTGGGCCGAACCACCGCTCGGCATCCTGATCGGCGCCGGCCCCGCGGAGGCCTTCGGTCGGCCGGAGGAGCGGGCGCCGGTGCGGGTCGCGGCCCGGCCGATCCGGGTCGGCCGCGGCACCTGCCTGGTGGTGCTGCCCTCCTGGCGGCCCGCCATCGCCGTCTCGGTGTCGACCGATCAGCTACTGACCGCGACCGGGCTCGGGTTCGACCAACTGATCGACGCCCAGCTGACGGTGCTGATGAACCCCGTCGCGCTGCACGACCGGGAGCTGGAGCTGCACGGCTGGGAGCCCGGTCCGGCCGGGCGGTCCCGGCGCGGCGGGCGCGCGTAGCCCTCCGGCGGGCCTGTTCGGCGGATACCGTTCGGCGGAGCCCGGTCTCGGTGCCGGGCGCCGCTTCGGCACCGGGCCGTACGGGCCTAGCGGGCCCGACGGGTGACCGGGGCGTTCGGGACGTATCCGAGGTCGACCGGTACCGGCGGTCGACCGTCCACGGCCCAGCCCGCCCGGACCGTCTCCAGCAGTTCCGGCAGTGCGGGCGGCCAGAGCGCGTCGGCGTTCTCGTCGGCGAGGTCGGCCACGGTCCACCAGCGCCAGTCCAGGATCCGGTCGACGGCGTGCACCTCGCTGACGTCGCCGACCGGGCCGCGGTGCGGTCCGCCGGTGAGGTAGATGTGCTCGTGCTGGCGGACCGGGGTGCCGTGCCAGGTGAAGTCGTGCTCCCAGGTGCAGAGCAGCGGGCCGGGTTCGAGGTCGCTCCAGCCCGTCTCCTCCCACAGCTCGCGCCGGGCGCCGTCCCACGGGGTCTCGCCCGGCTCCAGTCCACCGCCCGGCATGGTCCAGTGCACGCCGACCTCGTCGTTGTCCGAACGGAGTAAGAAGACCGAGCCGTTCTCGTCCAGGACCACCGTGCGGGCGGCCTGCCTCGGCTTGCGGTTGCGGAAGCGCAGCGGATTTCGCATCGGGTCACTCTCGCAGGGGCCGGCCGGGGCGTCGAGCGGATTCGGCACTCCGGTCGGGTGCTCGGGCCGGCCGGTCCGACGTGGCGGGCACGGGATCCGCCCGCCGACCGTACTCTGACGGCCATGCCCGAACCCGCGATCATCTTCCCCGCCGATCCGCTCAACCCGCGTCGGCCCGATCCGCACTTCGCCTGGGAGGCCAGGATGCTGCGGGAGTTGGGCGGCGAGCACCACCTGGTCGACCACGACGCGCTGCTCGCCGGGCGGGCCGAGGAGGCCGTCCGGCGGGTGCCGGGGGACAGCGGACCGCTCTGGTACCGCGGTTGGATGCTGCCCACCGCCCGGTACGCCGACTTCGCCGCCGCGCTCGCCGCCCGCGGCGGCAACCTGCTGACCAGCCCGCCCGGGTACGCGGCGGCCCATGAACTGCCCGGCTGGTACGACGTGTTCGAGGGCGCGACCCCGGCCAGTGCGTGGATCCCGTCCGACGGGCCGGTGGCGCCCGGGCCCGACGAACTGGCGGAGGCCGCGGCCCGGCTCGGCGGGCACGGGCCGGCGATCGTCAAGGACTACGTGAAGTCGCGCAAGCACGAGTGGCGCGAGGCCTGCTACGTACCCGAGTTGGCCGACCTGGCGGCCGTCGGGCGGGTGGTGGAGCGGTTCGTCGAGCTGCAGGGCGAGTACCTGGCGGGCGGCGTGGTGCTGCGGAGGTACGAGGAGTTCGAGGGCGTGGGCGCCCCGGCGGAGGGGCCGGTCGGCGCGAACGGCCCGAGCGGTGCGGCCGACACGAGCGGTGCGACCGATGCGCGCGGGGTGTCCGTTGCCGCCGGTGCGGCCGGGCCGGAGCACGCTGACGGCGGCGCGCCGTCGGGCGGCGGGCGGGCCGTGGAGGCCCGGGTGTGGTGGCTGGACGGCCGGCCCGTCCTGGTCGGCCCGCACCCGGACGGGCCGCGGCGGGCCGTAGAGCCCGACCTCACCGGTGTCCCGGCGCTGGTCCGCAGGCTCGGCTGCCGCTTCGTCACCACCGACCTCGCCAGCCGGGCGGACGGCTCCGGCTGGCGCGTGGTCGAGGTCGGGGACGGGCAGGTCAGCGAACTGCCGCGCGGGATCGACGTCTCGGGGCTGCTGGCCTCGCTGATCGCCGCCTGACGGTTCACGCGTCGAGGACCGCCAGGCGCCTGGTGGAGGGGCCGGGCCGCGGCCGGGCGGGGTCGCGGCCGGATGCCGCCCCGGCTGCGGGGCGGCCTGTCCGGGTGCGGGGCGGCCTATCCGGCGGCGACGGCCTCGGCCGCCGTGTGGCCGTCGGCGATGAACGCCTGCCAGAGCCTGGCGTAGGCGCCGCCCAGGGCGAGCAGTTCGGCGTGCGTGCCGTCCTCGACCACCCGGCCGTGGTCCAGCACGACCACCCGGTCGGCGCGCTCGGCGGTGGTCAGGCGGTGGGCGATGACCAGGGTGGTCCGCCCGCCGCTGAGCCGGTCCGCGGCATGGTTGACCGCGGCCTCGGTGGCCAGGTCGAGCGCCGCGGTGGCCTCGTCGAGCAGCAGGATGTCCGGATCGACCAGCTCGGCCCGGGCCAGCGCGATCAGCTGACGCTGACCCGCCGAGAGGTTGCGCCCGCGACCCGCCACCTCGTGGTCGTAGCCGCCCGAGAGCCGGACGATCATGTCGTGGGCGCCGACCGCCCGGGCCGCCTCCTCCACCTCGGCCGCCGACGCGTCCGGCCGACCGTAGGCGATGGCCTCCCGGACCGTGCCCGCGAACAGGTACGCCTCCTGCGGCACCACACCCAGGCGGTGGCGGTACTGGGCCAGGTCGTAGCGGGTGAGGTCGACCCCGTCCACCCGGACGGTGCCCTCCGTCGCGTCGTAGAACCGGGCGACCAGCTTCACCAGCGTCGACTTCCCGGCTCCCGTCTCGCCGACCAGCGCCACCGTCTGCCCGGCCGGAATGTGCAGGTCCACGCCGCTCAGCACGGTCGGGGCGCCGTCCGCACCGCCGTTGTAGGCGAAGCCGACCCCCTCGAAGGAGATCTCGCCGCGCAGGCCCTTGGCCACCGGCACCGGATCGGCCGCCTCGGCGGTGGTGGTCGGGGTGCGCAGCAGCTCGCGGATGCGGCCGAGGCCCACCGAGGCCTGCTGGTACCCGTCGAACACCTGGGACAGCTGGTTGACCGGCGCGAAGAACAGGTCGATGTAGAGCAGGTACGCGACCAGCGCGCCGACCGTCAGCGTCCCCGCGTCGACCCGGGCCGCGCCGACGATCAGCACCAGCGCGGCGGCCACGCTGGAGAGGAACTGGACGAACGGGAAGTAGAGCGAGATGTAGAGCTGGGCCCTGACCCGGGCCTCGCGGTAGGCGATGCCGCGGGCCACGAAGCGGTCGGTGTTGGTGTCCAGACGGCGGAACGCCTGGACGATCCGCATGCCGGCCACGTTCTCCTGGAGGTCGGCGTTGACGGTGCTGATCAGGTCGCGGGAGCGCTCGTACTGGTCCCTGGACTTCTTGCGGAACACCAGGGTGGCGATCACCAGCAGCGGCAGGACGGCGAAGACCACCAGCGCCAGGCCGGCGTCGATGATCAGCAGGGCGGCGAAGATCCCGGCGAAGGTCAGCAGGCTGACCACGGCGGTGACCATGCCGGTCTGGAGGAAGGACGTCAGCGAGTCCAGGTCGGTGGTCATCCGGGTCATGATCCGGCCGGTCAGCTCGCGCTCGTAGTAGTCCAGGCCGAGCCGGTTGAGGTGGGCGAAGATCTTGAGCCGGAGCGTGTAGAGGACGCGCTCGCCGGTACGGCCGCTGACCCGGTTCTCGGCGCCCTGCACCACCCAGTCCAGCAGCACCACGACGAGTGCGGTGAGCGAGGCGACCGCGACGCCGGACATCAGGCCCTTGCGGACGCCCTCGTCGATTCCGTGCCGGATCAGCACCGGCAGCACCAGTCCGGCCGCCGCGTCCAGCGCGACCAGGACGAGGGCGAGGAGCAGCGGGGCGCGGAAGGAGCGCAGCAGGTGGCGCAGGGTGAAGTCGGGGTCGCCGGCCTCGGCCTCGGCGCGGGGGACGGCCGGGGTGTCGGAGGCCGGCGGCAGGGCCGCGACCTTCGCCAGCAGGTCGGGGTCGGCGGAGCGGGCGGCCTTGGTCAGGGCGGGGGTGGGGAGGACGGGAGTGGCCTGGGGTCCGGGGGTTCCGGCGGTGGGGGCGGTTCCGTCGGCGGGGGCGCCGTCGGCGGCCCGCTGCCCGGTTGCCCGCTCGGGCTCCGCCGGGGACGCCGGGTCATCGGATGCCGTGTCGGGGGTGGGCTGCCGGTCGGTGCGACCGGCCTCGGGGTCGGTGATCAGGGCCCGGTACTGGGGACATCGGGCTTCGAGTTCCTCGTGCGTTCCGAGGTCCAGCAGCCGGCCGCGCTCCAGGACGGCGATCCGGTCGGCGAGCTGGAGGGTCGAGCGGCGGTGGGCGATCAGCAGCGTGGTGCGGCCGGTCATCACCGAGCGCAGCGCGTCGTGGATCTCCGCCTCGATCTGCGGGTCCACCGCCGAGGTGGCGTCGTCCAGCAGCAGGATCCGGGGGTCGGTGAGGATCGCCCGGGCCAGGGCGATGCGCTGGCGCTGGCCGCCGGAGAGGGTCAGGCCCTGCTCGCCGACCTTGGTGTCGTAGCCGTCCGGCAGCGCGCGGACGAACTCGTCGGCCTGAGCGGCGCGGGCTGCGGCGACCACCTGCTCGTCCGTCGCGTCCGGGCGGCCGTAGGCGATGTTGGTGCGGACCGACTCGGAGAAGAGGAAGCTCTCCTCGGGGACGATGCCGACCGTCGAGCGGACCGAGTCCAGGGTGAGGTCGCGCAGGTCGTGGCCGTACAGGCGGACGGTGCCGGCGGCCGGGTCGTAGAAGCGGGGCACCAGCTGGGCGACCGTCGACTTCCCGGAGCCGGAGGCGCCGACCAGGGCGAGGGTCTCGCCGGGGGCCAGCTTCAGGCTGAGGCCGTGCAGGACGGGGGCGGGGTGCTCGGGGTCGTAGCGGAACTCGACCTGGTCGAACTCCAGGGCGACGTCGGGGGTCCGCGGGCCGACGAGGGTGCGGGCGGGGGCGGCGGCCGTGGCGCCGGCGGTGGTACCGGCTGAGGCGTCGGCGGAAGTGTCGCTCGCCGGGGTGCCGGTGCGCGTGAGGTCGAGGGTGCGGGCGTCCGGGCGCTCCTGGACCAGCGGGCGCTCGTCGATCAGCTGGAGGACGCGCTCGACGCCGGCCCGGGCCTGCTGGCCGACGGTGATGACCATGGTCAGCATCCGCACCGGGCCGGTCATCTGGGCGACGTAGGTGGAGAAGGCGACGAAGGTCCCGAGTGTGACCCGGCCGTCGACGGCCAGCCAGCCGCCGAAGGCGAGGACGCCGACCTGGGCGAGCGCCGGGATCGCCTGCATCGCCGGGTTGTACCGGGCGTTCAGCCGGATCGACCGCAGCCGGGCCGCGAAGAGGTTGTGGGAGGCCGCCTCCAGCTTGTCGAGCTCCTGCGCCTCCTGGCCGAAGCCCTTGACCACGCGGACGCCGCCGATCGCGCCGTCCACCACGCCCGCCACCGCGGCCGCCTCCTGCTGGGCGGCCCAGGTGGCGGGGAAGAGGCGCTTGCGGCTGAGGACCGAGACCCACCACAGCGCGGGGGCCATGACCAGGGCGATCAGGGTGAGCGGCGGGGACAGCCAGACCATCACGGCCAGCGACATGACGAACATCAGCAGGTAGCCGGTCATCATCGGCAGCATCGAGAGCAGCCCGTTGACCAGCTGGAGGTCGGAGGTCGCCCGTCCGATCACCTGGCCGGTGTCCAGTCGGTCCTGGCGGTGGCCGTCGAGTCGGCCGAGCGAACGGAACAGGTCGCTGCGCATGTCGTGCTGGACGTCGAGCGCGAGCTGGCCGCCGTAGTAGCGCCGGACCTGGGTGCAGCCGAAGACCAGGAGGGCGGCGAGCAGCAGCACCACCGCCCAGGGGGCCAGCGAACGGGTGTGGGCGACGATGACGTCGTCGATGATCAGCTTGGTGACCAGCGGCACCAGCGCGGTGACGGCCATGCCGAGGAGCGAGGCGCCGAAGGCGAGCAGCAGGCTGCGGCGGGACCGCCAGCTGTAGCCGACCAGACGGCGCAGCCAGCCGGCCGACTCGGCGCCCTCGGCAGCCGGCCCGCTGTTGCCGGCGGCGGTCTGCGGGCTGTCGGCGGGAGCCTCCGGGGTCGGGCCGGGGGCCGGGGGGCCGCTCGGGGATTGCTCCACCGTGGATCCGTGAGTCTCAGGCATATTTAGGGATGCTAACCATTTCGTCGAGTGGCCGCCATGGCGTTTCCGACCCGGATGGGTTCGGGGTCGGCCGGGGACAGCCTCGATCGTCCGGCCGGGCGGACTGGCCAACAGCCGACGGCCTGCGGTGATTCCCGGGCGGACACCCGAACGGCCCACTCCCCCGGCCGTCTCCAGGATCGCCGACAGGCCCGCGTGGCGCCCAGCGGCCGGGGACGGGCGGGAGCCGTCCGTTGGGACTAGGCCTCGGGACGGGCTGCCGCCGCGTCCCTCACGCGTCGGCCGTGCCCCTAATGCACACGCGGCGCCCCTCATGCACACGCGGCGCCCCCTCACGTGCTCGCCGCGTCCCTCACGCGCCGGCGACGGCCCTCAGGCGCCCGGGGAGGCCGAGCCCTCGGCGGAGGCGCCGGTCGATGCCGCGGCCGCCGTGAACGCGCCGTGGGCGAGAGCGTGGAGCAGCGCGGCCATGCCGTCGCGCTGGAGGGCGGCGCGCTCGCCCTGGTCGGGGTTCGAGCCGAGGCTGTGCGGGGTCGAGTTGATCAGACCGAAGACGGCGTGCACGGCGGCCCGCGCCACCGGCTCGGCGGCGGGGTCGGCCAGCGGCGGGTAGGCCTGCCGGACCACGTCCACCCAGAGCTCGACGTAGCCGCGCTGGAGCCGGCGGACGGTGCGCCGGTCCTCCTCCTTGAGGTTCAGCAGTTCGCGGTCGTGCAGGGTGATCAGGTCCCGGTCGTCCAGGGCGAAGTCGACGTGGCCGCTGATCAGCGCGTCCAGCGTGGCGGCCGGGCCTTCGCCGCCGCCGGCGCGGCGGCGCCCCTCGTCCAGCAGGCGCTCGCTGATGTTGATCAGCAGGTCCGCGAGCATCGCGTCCTTGCCGGCGAAGTGCCGGTAGAGCCCGGGGCCGCTGATCCCGACGGCCTTGCCGATCTCGTCGACGCCCACGCCGAGGAAGCCCCGGGCCGCGAACAGCCTCGCGGCCTCCCGGCGGATCTGGTCGCGACGGGGGAGTGCGGAGGCAGCGGGGACGTTGGGCATGCCGTCCATCGTAGACAGTCGGGTTATCGGCCGTTAACCTGGGCGCGCAAGTTAACGTTAATTAACGTGCGATCACGGTCGGACCGCACCCGGCTGCCCACCTGGTGCCGAGGGCAAGGGAGCTCTTGGGAATGGTCATCTCAACCGCCGGCACATCCGCCGACGTCCGGCTCGGCGCAGCGCCCGGCACGGCGGCGCCCGGTGCCGCACCGGCCGCGGCCGCCGCACCGGCGCCCCGGCTCGGCAGCTCCGCCGACCCCGGCTCCGAGGCGTACCGCGCCAACACCGAGGCGCACCGGGCCCTGGTCGCCGAACTGCGCGCGAAGCTCGACGCGGCCGCCCTCGGCGGCGGTGCCAAGGCCCGCGCCCGGCACACCGCCCGCGGCAAGCTGCTGCCCCGCGATCGCGTGGACACCCTGCTCGACCCGGCCTCCCCCTTCCTCGAGCTGGCCCCGCTGGCCGCCGACGGGATGTACGACGGTGCGGCGCCCGCGGCCGGGGTGATCGCCGGCATCGGCCGGGTCGCCGGACGCGAGGTGGTGGTGGTCGCCAACGACGCCACCGTCAAGGGCGGCACCTACTACCCGATGACGGTGAAGAAGCACCTGCGCGCCCAGGAGGTCGCGCTGGAGAACCGTCTGCCCTGCGTCTACCTGGTGGACTCCGGTGGCGCCTTCCTCCCCATGCAGGACGAGGTCTTCCCGGACCGCGACCACTTCGGCCGGATCTTCTACAACCAGGCCAGGCTCTCCGCCGCGGGCATCCCGCAGATCGCCGCGGTGCTCGGCTCGTGCACGGCCGGCGGCGCGTACGTTCCGGCGATGAGCGACCAGGCCGTGATCGTCCGCAACCAGGGCACGATCTTCCTCGGCGGCCCGCCGCTGGTGAAGGCCGCCACCGGCGAGGTGGTCACCGCCGAGGAGCTGGGCGGCGGCGAGCTGCACTCCCGCACCTCGGGCGTGACGGACCACCTGGCCGAGGACGACGCCCACGCCCTCTCCATCGTCCGCACGATCGTCGCCGGACTCGGCCCGCGCGAGGCCAAGCCGTGGCCGCTCGCCCCGGTCGAGCCGCCGGCCGTCGACCCGGCGGGCCTGTACGGAGCCGTGCCGGTGGACCCGCGCACGCCCTACGACGTGCGCGAGGTGATCGCCCGCCTGGTGGACGGCAGCCGGTTCGCCGAGTTCAAGGCGGAGTACGGCGCCACCCTGGTCACCGGCTTCGCCCGGATCCACGGCCACCCGGTCGGCATCGTCGCCAACAACGGCGTGCTGTTCTCCGAGTCGGCCGTCAAGGGCGCCCACTTCATCGAACTGTGCGACCAGCGCGGCATCCCCCTCCTCTTCCTCCAGAACATCACCGGGTTCATGGTCGGCCGGCAGTACGAGGCCGGCGGCATCGCCAAGCACGGCGCCAAGATGGTCAACGCCGTCGCCTGCACCCGCGTCCCGAAGCTGACCGTGGTGATCGGCGGCTCGTACGGAGCCGGCAACTACTCGATGTGCGGCCGGGCCTACTCGCCTCGCTTCCTGTGGATGTGGCCGGGCGCCAAGATCTCCGTGATGGGCGGCGAGCAGGCGGCCTCCGTCCTCGCCACCGTGCGCCGCGACCAGCTGGAGGCCCACGGCGAGCAGTGGCCGGCCGAGGCGGAGGAGGAGTTCAAGCGCCCCGTCCGCGAGCAGTACGAGCGCCAGGGCAACGCCTACTACGCCACCGCCCGGCTCTGGGACGACGGTGTGATCGACCCGATGGACACCCGCACCGTCGTCGGTCTCGCGCTCACCGCCTGCGCCAACGCCCCCCTGCCGGCACCCGCTCCGTACGGCGTCTTCCGCATGTGATCCCTCCTCGTGTCACTCCCGCGTCCGTGATCCCTCCCTTCCGGGTGTGACTCCCCGCGGCGCCGGCCCACCCGGCCGGCGCCCCGACCGCCCACCGCCACCTCCTTACTTACGGCTCCCCTCGACCGGAGGAACGCCTCCCATGTTCGACACAGTTCTGGTCGCCAACCGCGGCGAGATCGCCCTCCGGGTGATCCGCACCCTGCGGCGGCTCGGCGTCCGCTCGGTCGCCGTGTTCAGCGACGCGGACGCCGACGCGCCGCACGTCCGCGAGGCCGACGTCGCGGTCAGGCTCGGCCCGGCCGACCGCAGCGACAGCTCGGCGGCCGAGACCTACCTGCGGACCGACCGGATCCTCGCCGCCGCCCGCCGCACCGGCGCCCAGGCCGTCCACCCCGGCTACGGCTTCCTCGCCGAGAACCCCGGCTTCGCGCGCGCCTGCGCCGACGCGGGCCTCGTCTTCATCGGACCGCCGCCCGGCGCGGTCGAGCTGATGGGCGACAAGATCAACGCCAAGGAGGCCGTCCGGTCCGCCGGCGTCCCGGTGGTCCCCGGCAGCCAGGCCACCGCGCCCACCGACGAGCAGCTCGTCGCCGCCGCCGACGAGATCGGCTACCCGGTGCTGCTCAAGCCGTCCGCCGGCGGAGGCGGCAAGGGCATGCGGCTCGTGCGGGACCGCGCCGACCTGCCCACCGAGATCGCCGCCGCCCGCCGCGTCGCCCGCACCGCCTTCGGCGACGACACCCTGCTGCTGGAGCGCTGGGTCGACCGGCCGCGCCACATCGAGGTGCAGGTGCTGGCCGACGCCCACGGCACCACCGTCCACCTCGGCGAGCGCGAGTGCAGCCTTCAGCGCCGCCACCAGAAAGTGATCGAAGAGGCTCCCTCCGTTCTCCTCAATTCCGAGACCCGCGCCGCGATGGGCGCCGCGGCCGTCCGCGCCGCGGAGTCCTGCGGCTACACCGGCGCCGGCACCGTGGAGTTCATCGTCCCCGGCATCGACCCGGACGCCTCCGCCTCCGCCTCCGAGGGGGTGCGGGACTTCTTCTTCATGGAGATGAACACCCGTCTCCAGGTGGAACACCCCGTGACCGAACTCGCCGTCGCGGTCGGCGCGGACTCGGCCGGGCTCGACCTGGTCGAGTGGCAGGTGCGCGTCGCCGCCGGCGAACGGCTCTCCTTCACCCAGTCCGATGTCTCCTTCCGGGGCCACGCCATCGAGGCCCGCATCTGCGCCGAGGACCCGGAACGGGACTTCCTGCCCACCGGCGGCCGCATCCTCACCCTGGACGAGCCCCGGGGCGAGGGCATCCGCGTCGACTCCGGGGTGGCTGCCGGAACCGTCGTCACCAGCTCCTACGACCCCATGCTCGCCAAGGTCATCGCGTACGGGCCCGACCGCCCGACCGCGCTGCGCCGGCTCCGCGCGGCGCTGGCCGACACCCGCATCCTGGGTGTCACCACCAACACCGGCTTCCTGCGCCGACTGCTCGCACACCCCGAGGTCGCCGCCGGCCGACTGGACACCGGCCTGGTGGAGCGCACGGCCCAGGAGCAGCCGGCCCTGCTCACCGCGCCGTACTCCCCCGCGAACGCGACCACCCCGGACGCGCCCGCGTCGGTCGAAGCACCGTCGCCCGCTCACCTCCTCTACTTCGCGGCCGCGCTGGCACGGCACCTGGAACTCACCCCTGCCACCGACCCCGTCGGCTGGACCAACCCGTTCTCCCTTCCCTCCGGCTGGCGCCTGGGCGGTACCCCTGCCTGGACCACCCACCGACTCCGCACCCCCGGCCAGGACCCGGTGGCGGTGAGCATCCGTTCGATCACTGCGGGCAACGTAGCCGATGCCACTGACAATTCCGCCGGGACCACCCGCGAGGTGGAGCTCCGGCTCGACGAGGGCCCCGCGCACCGCGCCCGCGCGACCCTGGCCGGCGACCGGCTGCACCTGACCGTCGACGGCCTGCGGACCACGTTCTCGCTGGCCACCGACGCCACCCCCGGCCTCGCCGCCGGACCGGTGACCTGGCTCGGCGTCGAGGGCGACGCCTGGCCGCTGCACGCCTACGACCCGGTCGTCGAGAGCGCCGCCGGGGCCGGGGCGCACCACGGCGCGCTGACCGCCCCGATGCCCGGCACCGTCACCGTCGTCAAGACCGCGGCGGGCGAGGCGGTCCGCAAGGGACAGCCCCTGCTCGTGCTGGAGGCCATGAAGATGGAACACGTGATCGCCGCGCCGCACGACGGCGTGGTCACCGAGCTGCGGGCCACCGCCGGCGCCACCGTCGCGATGGAGGACCTGCTGGTCGTGGTCGCCCCGGTCGAGGACGCGGCGGCCGAGGACGCCGCGGCCGACCCGGTCGCGGCCCCCGCCGAGCCCGCGGAGGTCCGGTCGTGACCGCCCCCGCCCGCGAGCCCGACGCCCTCGATCTGGGCCTGCCCGACCCGGTCCGCGCCCCCGGCCTGCCCGAGGAGGTCCGGATCCACGAGGTCGGACCGCGCGACGGCCTGCAGAACGAGAAGGCCCTGGTGCCGGTCGAGGTCAAGGCCGAGTTCATCGCCCGGCTCGCGGCCGTCGGCCTGCGGACCGTCGAGGCCACCAGCTTCGTTCACCCGAAATGGGTACCGCAGCTGGCCGACGCGGAGGAGCTGGTCCCCCGGCTCGCCGGCCTGCCGGAGCGCCACGCCGGTCTGCGGCTGCCGGTGCTGGTGCCCAACGAGCGCGGCCTGGACCGCGCGCTCGCCCACCACGTCTCCGACATCGCGGTGTTCGCCAGCGCCACCGAGACCTTCGCCCGCCGCAACCTCAACCGCTCCGCGGACGAGGCCATGGCGATGTTCCGCCCGGTCGTGGCCCGGGCCACCGAGGCCGGGATCGCCGTCCGCGGCTACCTCTCGATGTGCTTCGGCGACCCGTGGGAGGGCCCCGTCCCGGTCGACCAGGTGGTCCGGTACGGCGTGCAGCTGCTGGAGCAGGGCTGTACGGAGCTGAGCCTCGGCGACACCATCGGCGTGGCCACTCCGGGCCAGGTCAGCGCCCTGCTGGCGGGCTTCGCGCGGGCCGGCGTCCCGGTCGACCGGCTCGCCGTGCACTTCCACGACACCTACGGCCAGGCGCTCAGCAACACCCTCGCGGCGCTGCGCGAGGGCGTCACCACGGTGGACGCGTCGGCGGGCGGCCTGGGCGGCTGCCCGTACGCGAAGAGCGCCACCGGCAACCTGGCCACCGAGGACCTGGTCTGGATGCTGCACGGGCTCGGCATCCGGACCGGCGTCGACCTGCGCTCGCTCGTCGCGACCAGCGGCTGGATGGCCGAGCGACTCGGCCGCCCGAGCCCCTCCCGCACCGTCCAGGCGCTGCTCGGCTCCACCGGGAGCTGACCCGGCCGCACCCGTCCGCGGCGACGGCCGCCCGCACCACCCGGTCGGCGCCGCGCACCACCCGCACCGCTCGATTCCCTTCCGTTCATCACATCGTGCGCCCGTCATACCGTTCGACGGACGCCGGTCACCCCGCTCACGCCCGCGGCCGGCCCGGCCGGGCGCCAGGAGGATCACCGTGTTCGACCACAGGCTCAGCAGCGAGTACGAGGAACTGCGGCGCACCGTCGCCGAGTTCGCCCAGGACGTGGTGGCGCCGAAGATCGGCGGGTTCTACGAGCGGGAGGAGTTCCCGTACGAGATCGTCCGGGAGATGGGGCGGATGGGGCTCTTCGGCCTGCCCTTCCCGGAGGAGTACGGCGGCATGGGCGGCGACTACTTCGCCCTCGGCCTCGCCCTGGAGGAACTCGCCCGCGTCGACTCGTCGGTGGCGATCACCCTGGAGGCCGCCGTCTCGCTCGGCGCGATGCCGATCTACCGGTTCGGCACCGAGGAGCAGAAGCGCGAGTGGCTGCCCCGGCTGACCTCGGGCGAACTCCTCGGCGCCTTCGGCCTCACCGAGCCGGAGGGCGGGTCGGACGCGGGGGCCACCCGCACCACGGCGCGCTACGACGAGGCCACCGACGAGTGGGTCATCAACGGGACCAAGTGCTTCATCACCAACTCCGGCACCGACATCACCGGTCTGGTCACCGTCACCGCACTCACCGAACCGATCGCTCGTTCGAGTGAAGAGGGCGAATTCCGCTCGCCCGTGCGGGAGATCTCCTCCATCATCGTGCCCACCGGGACCCCCGGCTTCCAGGTCTCGAAGAAGTACTCGAAGGTCGGGTGGAACGCATCCGACACCCGCGAATTGTCCTTTACCGACTGCCGCGTCCCCGCGGCCAACCTGCTGGGCCAGCGCGGCCGAGGCTACGCCCAGTTCCTGCGGATCCTCGACGAGGGCCGCATCGCGATCGCGGCCCTGGCCACCGGCCTGGCCCAGGGCTGCGTCGACGAGTCCGTGAAGTACTCCGGCGAGCGCCGGGCCTTCGGCCGGCCGATCGGCGCCAACCAGGCCATCCAGTTCAAGCTTGCCGACATGGAGCTGCGCGCCCACACCTCCCGCCTGGCCTGGCGGGACGCCGCTTCCCGGCTGCTGCACGGTGAACCGTTCAAGAAGGAGGCCGCGATCGCGAAGCTGTACTCGTCCGAGGCCGCCGTCGACAACGCCCGCGAGGCGACCCAGATCCACGGCGGGTACGGCTTCATGAACGAATTCCCGGTCGCCCGTTTCTGGCGCGACTGCAAGATCCTGGAAATCGGGGAGGGCACGTCCGAAGTCCAGCGCATGCTCATCGCCCGGGAGCTCGGCATCGGTTCGTGACGACCACTTCCTGACGGTCACCTCCTGAGCCGCGCGCCCACCGGGCCGAGCACCGCTCAACACAGGCCTACACGACCAGAGTTGGGGGAGCCCAACGGTGAAGGAGGCATCAGGAGGAGACCTCGGGGAGGCTTCGGGAGAAGCCGCGGGAACAAGAGGCGTCAGGGGATCACGATCACCGGGCGGTTGGCCCGCCGCGCCAACCGTCCGGAGACGGAGCCGAAGATCTTGCCGAGCAGGCCGTGCGTCGTGCCGACGACGATCGCGTCGGCAGCGTACTCACGGCCGACCTCCTCGATCTCGTGGCAGATGTCCCCGCCGCGCTCGACCAGGATCCACGGCACCCCGGTGAGGAAGTCCGCGCAGGCGAGTTCCAGGCCGAGGACCTCGGTCCGGTGGTCGGGGAGGTCCACGAAGACGGGCGGCTCGCAGCCCGCCCAGACCGTGGCGGGCAGGCGGTTGGCGACGTGCACGATCACCAGGCCGCACTGCGAACGGCGTGCCATGCCGACGGCGTAGGCGAGGGCGCGCTCGCTCGACAGCGAGCCGTCGAAGCCGACCACCACACCGTGCTGGAACACCGGGTCGAGGGACGGCGCCGGGGCCTCCTGCCCGGACCGTTCGGTGCCGCCCAGTGGGCCGCCCGCCCCGGCTGCCGCCTCCGGACGCTCGGCGCCCGGGCCCAGGCGGCCCGTCACCGGAGCCCCTGCGGGGTCGGCCGGGGGCTCGCCACGCCGTTGACGGGGCCCCGGGCGGTCACGGCGGGCGAGACTGCCCCAACGGGCGAGGCCGCGCAGTGTGCGCGCGGAGCCCGGCGTGCCGTCGCGCTCCGGCGCGGGCTCCCCTGGCTCCCCTGGCTTCGCAGGCTGTGGCACGTCGGTCGACTGGATCGCGTGGACTGCTCCGGCTGTTCCGGCTGCCTCGGGCTCCTCGGTGACGTCGGCTCGCTCGTGCCCCGCCCGTACGCCCGGGACACGGCCGGAGGCATCGGCACGCGCGCCGGCCCGCCCATCGGCTCGTCCATCGGCTCGCCGGCCGGCAGGACCGTCCGCGCTGCTGCCCCTGCCGCCACCGCCGCGGTCGCCGTCCTGGCCGGTGTCGCGGTCGCCGTCGAGGCCGGCGTCGCGGTCGCCGTCGAGGTGGTCACTGCGGTGGTCACGACCGCCGTCACCGAGCCGGTCGGCACGGACCTCGGCCGCGCCTTCGGTGCTGTCGCGGGCAGACCCGCCCGCCGGGTCCACGCTGTGGGGCGTGTCCGGTTCAACCGGTCGGGGAGGCTCAAAACCAGCCATGGCTCACGGCTCTTCGATGGAGAGGGGCCGACAGGAGAGGAGAACAACGCTGCCCGGGCAGCAGGCCCGCCCACGGGATGACGTCGGTCTGCGCCGCGCAGCACCGTATGTGACCTGTTCCTTTCAGAGTACGACGGGCCTGGGGCCCAGCCCAGCGAGGAAGCCCCGGAGCGATGTTGTTCCCGCGAAAGAGGGATGCGCCCGCCGAGGCCGTGCGCCCCGCCCACAGACGATCGCGCCCCCTCCGGAGAGGAGGTTCCCTGGAGCTTGACTGAGCGGACCGAACGGCGCAACAGCCCCACGGGACACCGTGACCGGACTGTCATGGATCGGCGACGATCCGTTGCGGCGCGTCGCGAACCGTGACGTCAGACCCGCCCCAACAGTCCCGTACGACCCACCTGTCACCACTCGCCACTGGCGCGCGGAGGCCGTTTCGGCCACTCCGTACGGCTTCGCGACGCCGTCTGGCATTTGCCAGGTGCATAGGCGTGGCCGCTGGCACCATGCTTGGCATGCCCCTGCTCCTGTTCGACCTCGACAACACCCTGCTGCCCCGGGATGCCGCCTACCGGGCCTGGGCGCAGGACCTCCTGTCCGAACACGACCTCCCACCGGGCGACGTCGACTGGTTCGTCACCCTCGACGGCGGCGGGTACGTTCCGCGCAGCACCGTACTGTCGGCGGTCCGGCGCCGCTACGGGCTGGACGTCTCCGCCGACTTCCTGATTGCTCACTACCGACGCGGCATCAACTCCCACATCCACTGCCCGCCCCGGCACATCGAGGCGCTGCGCGCCGCCCGGGCGGCGGGGTGGACGCTCGGGATCGTCAGCAACGGAGGCACCCGGCCGCAGCTGGAGAAGATCCGGCGGACCGGCCTGGGCCCGCTGGTCGACGGCTGGGTCATCTCCGAGGAGGCCGACTGCGTCAAACCGGACCCGCTGATCTTCGAGATGGCCGCCCAGCGGTGCGGCATCGCACCCACCGGGGACTGGGCCGAACACACCTGGATGATCGGGGACCACGCACCCGCCGACATCGCGGGTGCCGAACTGACCGGGCTGCGCAGCGTCTGGCTGCACCACGGCCGGCCGTGGGCGGAGAGCGGCTACCGACCGACCCTGAAGGCGGCCGGTCTGCCGGAGGCGGTCGGCCAGGTCCTCGCCGCACGGAACGCGCCCTCGCCCCGGCCGGGCGCCCGTTCCGACCGGCCGCTCCGGAAGGCGACAGCGGGGGCGCCGAGACGCGCGACGGCGCTGGTCGGCGCACGGTCCGGCGCACATCCCGCGGTGGCCGCCCTGGACCTCGCGAGCGCATCCGCTTCCGCAACCACCGGGCCGGTCCGCGAGCCCGTCGCCGCAGGCGGGCCCGGTGTCCGAAACCGATCAGGCGGGTTTGCCGTGATCGCCGAGGCCCGCACGGACACCGGAGCGGACTCCGGGGCCCGGGCGGCCGGCCGTCCGGGGCCGGGCCCGGACGGCCTCCGCCCCGCACCGGCCACGGCCTCGGCCACAGCCCCGGTGGCGGCCGCCCAGTAGCGCCCGGCCGCCCCGCGCACCCCACCTCACCCCCGCCGCACCCAGCCCCGGCACGCCCCGCACCCCCGCCCCGGCACGCCCCACGTCGCCGCCACCACGTCGCCGCCACCGGGCAGCCACGAGCCACCAACCGCCACCCCGCTCCGGGCTACCCCACCGGCTCCGCCGACGTGCGGGTCCACCAACAGGTGCGGGCCTGCTCGACGAACCCGAGCTTGCGGTAGAGCGGTTCGCCGAGCGAGGTGGCGACCAGGGTGGCCGGGCGGTCCGGGTGGGCATGGGCCAGCGCGGTCTGCAGGACGGCGCGGGCCACGCCCCGGCCACGCCAGTCGGGCAGGGTGGCGACCCAGTACACGCCGGTGGCCCGGCCGTCGTCATAGGTGAGGCAGGTGCCCGCCACCGCGCCGTCGACGCGGCCGAGCCAGCCCCGCCAGCCGGGTGTGTCCAGCAACTGTTCCGGGAGGGCTTTGCCCCGGACCCAGGGCTGTCGGGCGGGCAGCGGGAAGCCCTCCACGATCGCCCGTTCGACCAGGGCGAAGCTGTCGCCGTCCCGAGTCTCATCCACCGTCAGGACGCCGCCTCCGTGGGCCTCCGAGACCGAGGGCAGGGCGGTGGTCGCGCCTTCGACCGGTCCGGGATCCCGGACCATCACCGGCATGAGCGGCATCCTGGCGGCCCCGAGGCCCGAGAGGTCGAGCCCGTCGTACGGGTCCTCGACGGTGCAGCGTATGGTCGACCACTCGACCATCAGGTCCGCCAATTCCTGCGCCACGGCCTCCGGTTCGTCGTAGGGGCGGGTCACCACGACGCGGTGCGCGTCGTCCGGGGTCCGGGCGCACCGGACCGCGGTCAGGCCCGGGCGGGTGCGGGACTGCCAGCCGTGGACGCGGGCTTGGGCGAGCCAGAAGGCGGCGGCGTTGTCGTTGGCCCGTTCGAGCCGGCTGTTGGTCTTCACGTCAGGACCGTAACCCGGCGGTCCGGTTCCCGGTTCGGCCGTCCTGGGCTTGGCCGGATGAAGCCTGGGAGGCGCACGAGTTCTCCACGTGCGCCCCCTCGTGCACCGCCGATTTTCGGTCAATTTCGCTCCGATCCCTCCCGCTTGGGCAAATCCGCAGCCCAGACCAGCCGGCCGGGCGCACCGGCGCCGGGCGCCCCAGGAACCGCCCCGCGACAACCAGCCACCGTTGCCCCGGCCCTCTTCCCAGAAAGGTCGACGGGTGCCACGCTTCGTGATCGAATGCATCACGCCAAATTGCCATGTCGACATAGCGTCGGATGGTGAACTTGTCACAACGGCAATGGTCCACCCGATAGATTTCGATCTTGGCCAGCAGTGCCGCACCACCCACACCACACCACCGAGGGGGCTTGAGCGCCTTGAGCAGGGTGAGCAGGAGCGACGCGGGTCCTGACAGCGGCCAGGCGGCGACCGGCGGCGCGGGTCGGCCCGCGAGAGGCACCGGCACCGCCGCGATCGCCACCACCCGCACCTCCGGCACCCCGGGCGCCGCCTCGCACTCCCCGTACTCCGCGGTGCCCTCCCCCGGGGCGGGCGCCGGCGTCGGTCCCGGTGCGGCACCGACCACCGCGGACCACGGCATCGCGACGCCCTACGGGGGCCAGTCCCCGTACGGAGGCCAATCCCCGTACGGAGGCCAGCCCGCCTTCGCCGGCCAGCCGCCCCTCGGCGGACCGTCCTTCAGCGGACAGCCCGTCAGCCGAGGCCACGTCAGCCCCGGCCAGCCCTACGGCGGCGAACACCCGGGCCATTCCGGCCATTCCGGCCACCCCGGGCACCTCGCCCATCCCGGCCACTACGGCGGCCACCTCGGCCATTCCGGCCATTCCGGCCATCCCGGCTACGGCGGCGGCGCCCCCGGCCTGAACGGCGCCCCCGTCGCCGCCCCCGGGCCGGGCGGCGGTCCGCTCGGCGGCGGCCTCACCCTCGGCGGCGGCTCGGGCCACGGCCCGCTGGGCCACGGCGGGCCCGGCGCGAACGGCTCCCCGACCCCGATGACGTCCTCCGCCCCGCGCAAGCTGTCCGGCCGGCGCCGCCGGGAGACCGTCGCGGTGCTGATCTTCGGCGGCGCCCCGATCTTCGAGAGCTCCATCCCGCTCTCCGTCTTCGGCGTGGACCGCCAGGACGCCGGGGTGCCCCGCTACCGCCTGCTGGTCTGCGCCGGCGAGGAGGGCCCGCTGGCCACCACCGGCGGACTGACCCTCTCCGCCCCGTACGGCCTGGAGGCGCTCGCCCGGGCCGGCACGATCGTCGTCCCGGCCTGGCGCTCGATCTCCCAGCCCCCGCCGGTCGAGGCGATCACCGCCCTGCGCAAGGCCCACCACGAGGGCGCCCGGATCATCGGGCTCTGCACCGGCGCCTTCGTGCTGGCCGCCGCCGGCCTGCTCGACGGCCGCCCGGCGACCACCCACTGGATGTACGCGCCGACGCTGGCCAAGCGCTACCCGCGGGTCCATGTCGACCCGCGCGAGCTGTTCGTCGACGACGGCGACGTGCTCACCTCGGCCGGCACCGCCGCCGGCATCGACCTGTGCCTGCACGTGGTGCGCAGCGACCACGGCGCCGAGGCGGCCAACGCGCTGGCCCGCCGCCTGGTGGTGCCGAGCCGCCGCGGCGGCGGAGGACAGGCCCAGTACATCGATCAGTCTTTACCGGAGGAGATCGGCAACGACCCGCTGGCCGAGGTGGTCACGTGGGCGCTGGAGAACCTCAACCAGCAGTTCGACGTCGAGGTGCTGGCGGCTCGCGCGTACATGAGCCGGCGCACCTTCGACCGGCGGTTCCGCACGCTCACCGGCAGTGCGCCGTTGCAGTGGCTGATCACCCAGCGGGTGCTCCAGGCGCAGCGGCTGCTGGAGACCTCGGAGCTGTCGGTGGACGACGTCGCGCGCCGGTGCGGGTTCCGTTCGCCGGTGGCGCTGCGCGGGCACTTCCGCCGCCAGCTCGGGGTCTCCCCGGCCGCGTACCGGACCAGCTACCGGGCCCGCCGTCCCGGTCAGCAGCCGAGCGCGCCGACCGGTGGGCTCGGCGACCTGCGGCTGCCCGGAGCGCTGCCGCACCCGGCGGGCGCGGTCGCCCAGGCGGGCGGGCCGCTGTTCGGCGGGGCGCACGGCGGGCCGTCGGCGCAGCCGTTCCCGGCCGGTCCGGGGGCGCCGCTCGCGATCGGGCAGCACGGGCAACCGGTGCCGCACGGCCAGCACGGGCAACCCGGTCAGCACGGGCAGCAGATCGGTCACGGGCAGCCGGGAGCACCCGGACAACCCGGCGGGTTCGGTCCGGGGCAGGTCGGGACGCCGGCCGGCCAGGGCTTCCACCCGCGGACCGGTCAGCCGTACCCGCACCAGCAGGCCGCGCAGCAGCCGCACCCCGGGCAGCAGGGTGCGACGGGGCGCGGTCCGCTGCGGCCGGCGGTGGTTCCGCCGCAGGTCGGACCGGGGTCGGGGACCGGACGTCCGCCGCGCACCGCCGAGCACGCGGCGGCGGAGGACGGCCTCCCGCAGCCGGGGGTCCGCGGCCAGGGCCAGGGGCACCGGAGCGCGGCCGAGCGGCCCGCGGACGAGCCCGGTGCGGCCGGGCGCGGTCACGGCCCGGCCACCGGACGGATGCCGGCCCCCACCGGGCAGCCGGGCTCCGGCCCGGGCGAGCTCCGCGGCCGCCAGGCCCGGGCTCCGCAGGTCCGCGGCCAGGCCGTCGGCCGGCCCGCGGCCGAGGGCGCCCGGGCGGCGCGCGAGGCCCGGACCGGACGGGACGGCCACGCGGTCCGGACCGGCAGGGACGGCGAGCACCCGGACGGCCCCGGAACGCACGACGGGCCGGAGGGGCACCAGGCCGAGGCGCCCCGCTCGACTCCACCGGTCCCCGCGGCGCGCGATCGCGCCGTAGGGTGAGTTGTGTGAATGACCGTTTGGTATGGATCGACTGTGAAATGACCGGCCTCGACCTCGACCGGGACGCCCTGGTCGAGGTCGCGGTGCTGGTGACGGACTCCGAGCTGAACATCCTCGGCGAGGGTGTGGACGTCATCATCCGGCCGCCGGCGGAGGCGTTGGCGAACATGCCCGAGGTGGTGCGCGAGATGCACACCGCCTCCGGGCTGCTGGAGGAGCTGGAGCAGGGCGTGACCCTGGCCGAGGCCGAGGAGTGGGTGCTCGCCTACGTGCGCGAGCACGTGCCGGAGGCCGGGAAGACCCCGCTGTGCGGCAACTCGGTGGCCACCGACCGCGGCTTCCTGGCCCGGGACATGCCGGCCCTGGAGAAGCACCTGCACTACCGGATCGTGGACGTCTCCTCGATCAAGGAGCTGGCCCGGCGCTGGTACCCGAAGGCGTACTACAACAGCCCGCCGAAGGGCGGCAACCACCGGGCGCTCGCCGACATCCGGGAGAGCATCGACGAACTGCGGTACTACCGCGAGGCGGTGTTCGTCCCGCAGCCCGGCCCGGACGCCGAAACCGCGCGGGCGATCGCCGGGAAGTACCGGGCACCGGCGAGCTGAGCCCGGGGCCGCCGTGCGGGCCGAGCCCGGAACGGCCCCGCGGAGCCCCGCCGGAGGGTCGGAGAAGGTGCTCGCGTTCGCCGGAACGAAACCCTGGCGCGAGCACCCTCTCGGATCCTGTAGAGTTCTTCCTGTCGGAACGGGAACGCGAGAGCGGGAACGGACCGGACAGATGGTGGGTGTAGCTCAGTTGGTAGAGCACCTGGTTGTGGTCCAGGTGGCCGCGGGTTCGAGTCCCGTCACTCACCCCAGAGCCCGAGGGGCCGATCTCTTCAAGAGGTCGGCCCCTCGGGCGTTTTCGCGTTCCCTCAGCTGTGCACGGCCTCAGTTGCGCGCTCCCCGCCGGGATGTGCGCCGCCTCACACCCGCCCGCCCGGTCGACTTTCCGGACGACCCCCTGCCACCGGAAGCTACCGACTAGTAACATCGTCGCCATGACCACACCTACGATCGGCAAGCTGCTCGACGACACCGTGCCGATGGCGCACACCCTCAACCTGGAGTACCTGGAGACCACCCCGGAGCGCGCCGTGCTCCGCCTGCCGGACCAGCCCGCGTACCACAACCACGTCGGCGGCCCGCACGCCGGCGCGATGTTCACGCTGGCCGAGTCCGCCAGTGGCTGCATCGTGCTCGCCGCCTTCGGTGACCAGCTGTCCCGGGCCGTGCCGCTCGCCGTGAACGCCGAGATCGCGTACAAGAAGCTCGCCATGGGCGCCGTCACCGCCACCGCCCTGCTCGGCCGCCCGGCCGCCGAGGTCGTCGCCGAACTGGACGCCGGCGGCCGCCCCGAGTTCCCGGTCACCGTCGAGATCACCCGCGCCGACGGCGCCGTCACCGGCGTGATGACGGTCACCTGGACCCTGCGCCCCAACTCCTGACCGCCACGCGGTCGGTGGCCCCGGGAGCGGCGGCCCCGGGGCCACCCGCGCGATGACTGTCCGTGACGGCGGGCGTGACCTCACCGCCCGGCCGCTCGTTCTCGATTCACGTGCGAGCCAATCACGCGACCAAGCCCCAGGAACCCGCCCCTCGCGGCGTCGCCGGTGCCCGCCGCGGGATCACCCGGTGGCTGCCCCGCCCCCGGGTCGTCGCGGCCGCGGGAGCCCTGCTCGCGCAGCTCTGGGGAGTCGGCGCCCCCGGGGCGTACGCGGCCACCACCGACCCGCTGCCGGACCCGGCCCGGCCCGCCGCCCGGCGCGCGGCGCACGGCGCCCCGGCACTCGACCGGCCGGTGCTCGACGGACCGGCCCTCGACGGGCAGTCAGCCGAACGTCCCGTCGGGTCCGGACCGTCGGCGGGCAGGCCGTCGACGGGCGGCCCGCCGGACCGCTCCCCCGGGCCCCCGGGGCCCACCGGGAACGAACCGGGCGGCAACGGCCCGGGCGGCGCGATCACCGGAGTCGCCGGGGGCACCGGAACGACGGGAGCGGTCGGCGACACCCTCCAGGAACGCATCCGGGCCGGCGGCCTGCCCCTGCCTGGCCAACGCGCGGCCGTCCCCGACGCCTTCGCCCTCGCCTCCGGCCTGCTCGACGTCGTCCCCGCCCAGGACCGCTCCGACGGCTCCCGCGCCTTCCGCGAGGACGGACCCGCCGGTCCGCCCTCCGCCGCCCGGCGCCGCCCCGGCGCCGCCCTTCCCGCCGTTCCCCGGCAGCGCGGGGCGGTGGAGGAAACCCTGGTCCAGGAGGCGGCGACCACGACCGTCGACGAGACCGGGCTCACCGCAGAACCCGGCCGGCCGACGGACTCCACGGCCGCGGCCGCGCCCGGCCGCGGCAGGACGCCCGCGACGGTGGCCATCGCCGACACCGCCACGGCGACCACCTCCCACGACGGCTCCGCCACCGCGACCGCCGTCCTCGCCCCCATCGCCGCCGGCCTGCTGCTCACCGGGGCGGCCATGTGCAAGCACCGCGGGCTGCCACGCGGGCACTGAACGGGCCGGGGTCTGACACTCGCCCGCCCGTCGCCCGTCCCCCTGCGCTCGGCCGCTCGTCCGCCCGGAGGGCAGGGCAGCGTTGGGGTGCGTGCGCCGCAGAGGCGGAGGTGGGGCGCCTCCCGGTCGGAGCCCAGGGCGCATTGCCGCGCGGGCCGCGGGCGGGAGTTCGAGGACTGGCCCTGGAGCCCCGGTTGGGTCGTGGCGTCGGCGTGGTGCGCCTACCGAGGCCGAGGAGGCGTCTCCCTCCGCCGCGCGCGGGCCGAGGCGGAGGGTTCGGGCCGCGCGGCCAGTTCCAGGACCAGCAGCGGGAGTTCGCGCCCCGGGATCGAGCCGGACGGGACGCTGCCGATCCGGGTGGCACCCATCGCGAGGTAGAACGGCTCGGCATTCGGGTCGGAGTCGATGGTGAACCGGCGCAGGCCGAGTTCCACGGCCAGGCTCCGAGCCCGCTCGAACAGTGCGCGGCCGACACCACGGCCGATCGACTCGGGCTCGACGAAGAGCTGGTCCAGCGATCCGGTCGGCGGCGCGCCGGAGAACGAGACGAATCCCAGCAGGCGCCCGGCGTCCTCGGCCACCATCGTGGCCGACCGCTCGATCACGCCGGCGTCCATGGTCAGCTCCGCCCGGCAGGCGGCCATGAACGCCTCGTCGTAGCCCCAGTACGCCTTGGACCGCAGGGCGATGCCGGTGAGCCGCACGGCCTCCTCCGGCCGGGCCGGCCTGATCTCCATGGCTCTCCCTCGAGTCGGTGTCCGAACGGCAGCGCCATTGTCGGCCGCCGCTCGGTCGTCCGCCAACGGATGTGCGCCGGGCTGCACGGGCGCCGGGGAACGCCGGGAGACGCACCGGCGGCGGTCGTCAGTGGAAGACCCCCGGCGGCGGTTGTGGGGAGGGCGCCGCCGTGGCGTCCGTCGCGGGAACAGCACCGGCCGCGAAGTCGGTGAGGGCGCCGCCGTGTTCGACCCGGGCGTGGGCGGAGTCGGAGGCCGCGCGGCGGGTGAGCTCGGCGACCGGAAGCGGGGTGTGGGCGGCGGCCAGGACGAGGTTGCCGAAGCGCTTGCCGCGCAGTACGGCGGGGTCGGCGATCAGGCACAGCTCGGGGAAGACCGCGCCGAGGGTGGCGACCTGGGAGCGGGCGAAGGGCAGGGCGCCGCCGTCGGCGATGTTGGCGGCGTACCAGCCGCCGGGGGCGAGGGCGCGGGCGGCGAGGGTGGTGAACTCGACGGTGGTGCAGTGGGCGGGGGTGCGGGCCCCGGAGAAGACGTCGGTGATCACCAGGTCGACGCTGTCCTCGGGGGTGCGCTCCAGCACGCTGCGGGCGTCCGCGCCGCGTACCTTGATCTGCCGGCCGCGCTCCAACGGGAGTTCGGCGCGGACGAGTTCGGTGAGCGCGGTGTCGATCTCGGCGACCTGCTGGCGGGAGCGCGGCCGGGTCGCGGCGGTGTAGCGGGCCAGGGTGAGGGCGCCGCCGCCGAGGTGCAGGACGGTGAGCGGGCGCCCGGGCGGGGCGACCAGGTCGATCAGGTGGCCGAGCCGGCGCTGGTACTCGAAGCCGAGGTGAGTGGGGTCGGCGAGGTCGACCAGGGACTGCGGGGCGCCGTCGATCAGCAGCGACCAGGCGGCGGGCCGGTCGCGGTCGGGGCGCAGCTCGGCGAGGCCGGACCCGACGGGACGGCTGAGCGGGCCCTGGGCGTGGGTGCGTCCGCCTTGTCCGGTGGTGGCCGCCGGTTCCGGGCCGCGCGCGGCTCTGCTGCTTCGTCCCATGCCAGCCATTATCGCCGTCGGGGTGGAACAGCCACAGGTCAGGGGCGTGCCGCAGGGACCCGGCCGGAGGCTCGGGGGCCCGGCGGGATCCGCACGGCGCGCCCGCTAGAACGGGCCGAGGCCGCCTGCGGTGAGCGTGCAGGCGGCCTCGCAGAGGGCTGAGCGGAGCACCCAGGCGTCGGTGGGGCGTGCGGTGCGGCCGGCGCCGGAGGGCGGGATCACCCAGCGGGGGTCGGTGCCGGCGGGCACGAGCGCGCCCGCGGTACAGGAGCTGCCGGGCAGGTGCCAGGTCTCCCAGGTGCCGGCCGGGACGAGGAAGGAGACGGTGCTGCCGTTGCGGCTCTGCAGGACGGCTCCGCAGGCGCGGCGCAGTCTCAGGATGTCGACGGCTTCGAGGCCGTGCCGCAGGGCGACGGTCACGGTGTCGCAGGAGGTGACGGGGGTGCCCTCGTCAGTGGTCGTGCGCTCGCGCCGGCGGCCGCCGCAGGGGAGCCGGCCGCCGCCGACCGGTCCCTGGCCGGAGAGTCGGTCGTCGGCGGGTTCGGGGAGCAGGGCGGGAGCGGCGCCGGCGAGCACTCCCCCGCGGCCGGGGCGGTGCTGCGACAGTCCGGTGGCCATCATGGACTCTCCTGTACCTCGTCGGTCCGGAAGCACAGCCGTCGGGCGGGGCCGCCGGACTGGGACGGGCCGGGGCTACGGCATGGGCTTTTTTCCGTGTACCAGGACAACGCGGAGGCCACACCCCAGGCCACGGGGCGCCTTACAGCAAGGCATGGCATTTCATGGCGGATATCCCGCAACATCGCCCCTTTTGCCATGGTTCGACGGCAGATGTCCCACCAACCGAATGTGGCCGGTCGGTGACTCCGAGTACTCTCGGCGCCATGGCAGCCACCCCACCGGCCGAGCCGAACCGACCGTCCCCCAACAGCGTGATGCGCGCACTGCGCGGCGACCGTTCACCCGGCGAGTTCGCCACGGCCGTCCGCAGAGCCGCCCGCGAGATCGGCGAGCACGTGTCCTGCGACGCCCGCTACGTCGGACGGGTCGAATCCGGTGAGATCCGCTGCCCCAACTACGCCTACGAGCGGGTGTTCCGGCACATGTGGCCGGACCGCACGCTCACCGACCTCGGCTTCGCCCCCCGGACCTCCGTCCGCCGCCGCCCGGCGGCCGGATCCGTCCGGTGGACCGAACCGCCTCCGCTCCACCCGACGTTCCCGCCCCTGCCCGCCCCGCGCTCACCACTCTCCACCCAACTCCCGTACGCTGCCTCGCCGTACGCGGATCCAGCCGCTCCGGACGGGCCCCCGTGGCCGAGCCCCGGGACGGTGCCCCGGGGGCCCGATGGATCGCCCAATCTCGACGAGGAGAACGACGACGTGCGTCGCCGTACGTTCCTGGCCGGCGGCACCACCGCGCTGGCCGCCGTGATCGGCATCGACCGGCCGGCCGCGGCCACCGGTCGGCCGGCCGGCGCCGACCGCACGCTTGCCGCACTCAGCGGCCAAGGCGCCTTTCCCGGTGCGGAGTTCGCCGCGCCGTCGCTGCTCGGCGGCGAACCGGTGGTGCCCGGCCGGCCCGGGCCGGTGACGCCGTTGCGCCGGGTCGGCGCCGCCGAGGTGCTCGGCGTCGAACAGGCCGTCCGGGAGATCCGGCTGGCCGACGACGCGCACGGCGCGGATGCCCTGTACGAGCTCGCCGGGCAGTCGCTGCGCAACGCCTACGTGCTGCTCAACGAGTGCGAGTACAGCGCCGAGACGGAGCGCCGGCTCCAGACCGGGGCAGGCGAACTCGCCATCTCCGTCGGCTGGTTGGCCCATGACTCCAATCGCCTCGCGGACGCCCGCTCGTTCTACGCCGAGGCGCTCGCCACCGCCCGGATGGCCGGGGACTCCGCCCTGGAGGCGCACGTCTTCTGCAACAGCGCCTTCCTCGCCCGGGACGCCGGCCGCCCGCGCGAGGCGCTGCGCGCCGCCCAGGCCGGGCAGGTCGCCGCCCGGGAGCTGCGCTCCGAGCGTCTGCTCGCCCTGCTGAGCATGCGCGAGGCCGGCGCCTGGGCGCTGCTCCAGGACCGCGCCTCCTGCGAGCGCGCGCTCGGCCGGGCGTACGCCCTGTTCGACCGGGGCCCGGGCGAGCGGGACCCGGAGTGGATGTCCTTCTTCGGCGAGGCCGAGATCGCCGGGCTCCAGTCGCAGTGCTGGTCGGCGCTCGGCGACTGGGACCGCGCCAGCGAGCAGGCCGGGCTGGCGATAACGCTCCAGAAGCCGCACTTCGTCCGCAACCGGGTGCTGTACACCGCCGAGCTGGCCCACGACCGGCTCGGCCGCGGGGACCTGGCGGGCGCGGCGCACCACGGCTCGGCCGCCGTCGCACTGTTCGGCGCCGTCCGCTCGGCCCGGATCCGGAGCATGCTCGCGGACACCGCGGGACGGCTGCGCCCGCACGTCGCGGTTCCCGAGGTGCGCCGGTTCCTGGCCGAGTACGACCGGGCGGCGGCCGCCTAGAGCCCGGCCGGACCCCCGGCAGACTCCGGGCAGAGCCCCCGGAGCCGCCCGGCGGACCGGGCCCCCGAGGTCGGTGCCCGACGGACCGGGCCCCCGCGGTCAGTGCCCGGCGGTCAGGCCGTCCAGGTGGGACAGGTCGTTCCAGATCTCCACCGCCGGCGCGCCGTACTCCCAGGACAGCACGCAGAGCGCGGCCGTACCGAGCTTGAACCGCTGGGCGAACTCGGGCGGCAGGCCCAGCCAACGGGCGGTGAGGATCCGCAGCAGGTGGCCGTGCGCGAACAGGACGACGTCCTGGTCGGCGCAGTGCATCACGGTGGTGTCCGGCTCCGGGACGCCGTGCTCCTCGTTGAGGCCGGCCAGGAAGGCGTCCACCCGGGCGGCCACGTCGGAGAGCTTCTCGCCGCCGGGCACCCCGTCGCGCCAGATCAGCCAGCCGGGGTGGTCGGTGGCCCGGATGTCCGCGCCGGTGCGGCCCTCGTACGCGCCGTAGTCCCACTCCATCAGCTCCGGGCGCTCCACCGCGCGGTCGCCGAAGCCGGCCAGCTCGCAGGTCTCCTCGGCCCGGCCGAGCGGGCTGGTGTAGACGAGCGCGTCCGGCATCCCGTTCCAGGGGGCCTCGGCGAGGCGGGCGCCGAGGGCCCGGGCCATCGCGCGGCCCTCCTCGGTCAGCGGGATGTCGGTGCGGCCGGTGTGGCGGCCGGTCGCGGACCACTCGGTCTCGCCGTGGCGGACCAGCACGATGCGGGCGGGCATGGGGGCTCCTAGCGGCTGCAGGGCGGTGGCAACGGTTTCGGTCTCACCATTGAGCACCGGGCTCCATGATCCCCCACCCGGACGGCGGAGACGATCGCGGGGCCGGGAGCGGCGGCCGCCGCCGCACGCCGGTGGGCACGTCCGCCCGGCACCCCCTTCCGGCCCCGCGGTGTGCCGGACGGTCGTCCAACGGCCGGTCCGCGCCGCGTTGTCGGACCCGGATGCGACACTGGGCCGCACCATGAACGTCTCGACGAACGTCCCGCCGGGCGGGCCCGCTGAGCCGCTCGCCCAGCGGCTCGCGGAGCTGCGCGGACCGGCCCCGCAGCGCAGTCTGAACGCCCGCTCCCTCGCCGCGCTCGCCGCCAATCCGGGCTGCCACCGCCGTGCCGTGCTCGACGCGGCCGGGGTGGACAAGTCGGGGCTGGCCGCCCGGCTCGGCCGCCCCGCCCCCTTCGGCCAGTCCCCCTTCGCCATAGCCCGCGGCGTGATCTTCGAGTCCCGGCTGAAGGCGGACGGCTACGCCGCGCTGCTGGAGCCGCTCCGCCACCACCTGGGCATCCCCGCGGACGACCGGTTCCCGCTCCAGGTGCCGGACCTGCTGCACCGCTCCGGCCCGGCCGTCCGCGCCGACCGGACGGCCGAGGCACTGGCCCGGGCCGCCGCCGACCCGGAGGCCTGGACGCTGCTCGACCACCCGATGCTGCGCCTGGGGGTGGCCGGCAGCACCGCCTACCTGGAGCCGGACGCGCTGGTGGTGCACGGCGGGCGGTGCACCGTGGTCGAGATCAAGTCCTTCCCGGTGCTGGACGGCAGCGCCGACCCGGCCAAGGTCGGCGCCGCCGCCCGGCAGGCCGCGGTGTACGTGCTGGCCCTCCAGCAGGCCGCCGCCGCGGCGGCCGGGCAGCCGCTCGCCGAGGACCCGTACACCGAGCAGCGGCTTCCGGGCAGCCCCCGCACCGGTGTGCTGCTGGTCTGCCCGAAGGACTTCGGCAACCGGCCGACCGCGGTGACCGTGGACGTCCGCCGCGAACTGGCCACCACCCGGCGCCAGCTGAGCCGGATGACCGGCATCGGCCGGCTGCTGGAAGCACTGCCGCCGGACACCGACTTCGACCTGGCCGCCGACGAGGACGGCGCACCGGCCCGGACCGCCGAACAGCTGGCCGCCTCGGTCGAGGCGGTGCCCGCCGCGTACAGCCCGGACTGCCTCTCCACCTGCGAACTCGGCTTCCACTGCCGCGCCCGGGCCCGCTGCGGCGACCGGGTCGAGCAGCTCGGCCGGGGCGTGCGCGGCGAACTGGGCAGCATCCGTACGGTCGCCGAGGCGCTGGCCGCCGCCGGCACCAAGAACGAGGACCTGGACGGCGCGGACGACGCCGCCGAACGCCTCGCCTACGCGGCCGCCCTGCGCGCCGAGGCCCTGGGCGCCGCGACCACGGGAGCCGTCGCATGAGCGAGCGCAGCGAGAGGATCATCGAGGCGCGCGCGTGGGCGAACGCCCTCGCCCAACGGAGCGAGGCGGGCGCATGAGCGAGCGCAGCGAGAGGATCATCGAGAGGCGCGTGTGGGCGAATGCCCTCGCCGAGCGGAGCGAGGCGGGCGCATGAGCGAGCGCAGCGAGAGAATCATCGAGAGGCGCGTGTGGGCGAACGCCCTCGCCGAGCGGAGCGAGGCGGGCACATGAGTCTGCTCACCACCCTCGCCCGGCTGGAGGCCGTCCGCAGCGGCCGGGCCGAGCCGCTGGCCACCGTCCGGCACCGGCACCTGTCCGACCGCCCGATGGTGCTGGTCCCGCTGACCGCCGCCGGCGAGTCCGGCGCGCCGCTCGCGGTGATGCTCGGCACCGACCGGGACGCGCCCCGGCTGCACCTGGTGCCGCAGCCGCTCAACCGCACCCTGCGGTTCGACTTCCTGGCCGAGCTGGCCGCCGACCTGCTGCCCTACCTGGAGTCCTTCGCCGAGGACGTGGAGCAGATCGAGGGCTCCGAGAAGGATCCGGAGACCGGCGAGAAGACCCAGGTGTTCCGCGAGCTGTGCGCGGACGCCCCGCAGCTGATCGTGCCGAACGGCGCGGGCGTGCACCACCTCGCCCTGATCGGCCGCTCGACCCGTTTCCGCCGCACCGCCGAGGACGAGGAGCCGGGCCCGTACCCGGCACCGGTCCGGGTGCCGCTGCTCGGCCGCTGGCTGACCCATCTCACCGACCGCGCCCAGGTGCCCGGCTCCTCGCTGCTGCTGCCGATGACCGGCCTGCTGGCCCGGCACTGGGCGACCGGCCAGAGCCACCTGGAGGACCAGCACCTGGCGGCCCGGCTCGCCTGGCACCACCCGCCGGCCGGCCTGACCGGCGCGCGGGCGGCCGAGCTGGCCGAGTCCGCCCGGGACGACCGGGGGCAGCTGCTGCACCCGCCGGCCGGCCCGGCGACCGACCCCCGCTTCGACGAGTTCGTGCTCGCCCCGGCGATCGCCCGCTACGACTCCGCGGTGGGCGCCCTGCAACACAGTGCCGAGGAGCGCGACGAGGCCGCCGCCGCGCGTGCCCGGGCGGCCGTGCGGGCCGCGTTGGCCGCGTTGGAGGAGGCGCTGTCGTCCGTCCTGCTGCCCACCTGGCGGGACGTCTGGCGGGGCCTGGACCTGCTGCGCACCCTGCCGTCGGCCGGCCACCTGGAGGAGCGCTGGACCGGCGACCGTTGGTCCTACACCGGCCACCGGGACCGGCTGGCGGCCGGCGAGCCGCCGCAGCCCCGGCAGGACGACGCCGTCACGGCGGCCCGCAAGCTCGCCCAGCGCGAGCGCGAGCAGGCCCGGCTCGACGTCCAGGAGGCGCTGGACGACCCGCTGGCGATGGCCGAGCACCGGCTGGCCGGCGAGGCGTTCAGCGGCGTGGTCACGGAGGTGGTGCCGGACTGGGACACCTCCGGCCGCTCCCCCAAGCCGCGCCCGCTGGTCACCCTGCGCACCGTCGACCGCCCGCACGCGGACCTCGGCCGTGAGGTGCACCGCGTGCACGGCCCGTCCGCGCAGAAGGCGGAGATCGCCGCGGTGGACGCCGCCGAGGGCACCCTCACCCTGCGGGTGCTCTCCGGCATGGGCCGCAGGAAGGAGCCGGAGCCGGGCAGCCTGCCCGAGCCCGGCGAGTCGGTCACCTTCACCCTGTTCGAGCTGACGGTGCGGCAGTCCGCGCCGCTGCCCGAGCCGGACGACACCCCCTGGACCCACGGCGGCCCGCCCGGCGCCGCGCCCGTACCCGCCCCGTCCGTCTCCGAGGAGTGGGAGTGAGCCGTCCGATGCCCCCCGAACAGACCCCGGGCGCGCAGGCCCCGGGCGAGGCCGCCGATGCCGCGGTGGCCCGGATCCTGGCCGCCACCGTCCGTCCGCCGGCCGGCGCCCCCCGCGGTGTGGTGGTGGACTCCCCGCCCGGCGCCGGGAAGTCGACGCTCGTGGTGCGGGCCGCGCGCGAGCTGGTCGAGGCCGGCGAGCGGCTGATGATCGTCGCCCAGACCAACGGCCAGGTGGACGACCTGGTCGGCCGACTGGCCGAGAAGGCGCCGGAGCTGACGATCGGCCGGCTGCACGCCGCGGACTCCCGGCCCGGCCCGGAGGTGCTGAAGCACGCCAACGTCACGCCCTCCGACAAGGTCGCCGACCTGGTCGAGCACGACGTGGTGATCTCCACCTCGGCCAAGTGGCAGTGGGTGCGGGCCGAGGCCCCGTGGCGGCACGCGATCGTCGACGAGGCGTACCAGATGCGCTCGGACGCCCTGCTCGCGGTGGCCCGGCTGTTCGAGCGGGCGCTGTTCGTCGGCGACCCGGGCCAGCTGGACCCGTTCACCGTGGTCGGCACCGAGCAGTGGGCGGGGCTGTCGTACGACCCGTCCGGCAGCGCGGTGGTCACCATGCTGGCGCACAACCCGGAGATCGAGCCGCACCGGCTGCCGGTCTCCTGGCGGCTGCCCGCCAGCGCCGCGCCGCTGATCTCGCGGGCCTTCTACCCGTACACGCCGTTCCGCTCCGGCACCGGCCCGGACGACCGCCGGCTGACGGCCTCCGTGCGCCCGGACGGCTCGGCCCTGGACGCGGTGATCGACCGGGCCGCCGAGCACGGCTGGGCCCTGCTGGAGCTGCCCGCCCGGCACACCGTACGGACCGACCCGCAGGCCGTGGCGGCCGTCGCGGCCGCCGTCCGCCGGCTGCTGGAGCGGGGGCTGACCGCCCACTCCGAGCAGGGCGAGGCCCCGCTCACCGCGGACCGGGTCGCCGTCGGCACAGCCCACCGGGACCAGGCGGCGGCCGTGCGCGCGGCGCTGCTCAAGGCGGGCGTGCCGGTGGACGGCGCGGCCGGGCCGGCCGTCACGGTGGACACCGCCAACCGCCTCCAGGGCCGCGAGTACGACGTCACCGTGGTGCTGCACCCGCTCTCCGGGCGCCCCGACGCGACCGCGTTCCACCTGGAGACCGGCCGGCTCTGCGTGCTCGCCTCCCGGCACCGGCACGCGTGCATCGTGGTGGCCCGGGCCGGGATCGCCGAGCTGCTGGACGAGCACCCCGCGACCGAGCCGGTGCAGCTGGGCGTCCCGGTGGCCTTCCCGGACGGCTGGGAGGCCAACCACCAGGTGCTGGACCACCTGAGCGGCCACCGGGTCCACGTGCGCTAGCGGGTCAGTCCTCGGTCTCGCGGACCGCGAAGGCCACCACCGAGCCCCGCTGCGCCTGCGCGCTCCACCCGCGCGCGTCGGCGGTGGGGCCGTCGGCGCGCACCGGGCCGTCCGCGTCCGGCTGGAGCCGGTAGCCGCCGCCGGTCAGGTGGGTGCCGGACGGGCAGGTCGCCGTGGAGACGCCGCCCGGGCCGCTCGGCTGCCCGGTGACCACCAGCGCCTCCTCGGCAGCCGCGGCGGGCGGGGCGACGGAGGCGGCGACCGCGAACAGCGCGCCCAGCAGGGACAGGACGGACAGGGCGGGGGCCGTGAGGCTCCTTCTCACACGCATGGGGGTGCTCTCCAGCTTCTTCGGACGGTCGGCGTGCACCGGGACAGCCGGTACACCGGGACAACCGGTTCGCATGCGATCCGGTAGCGCGGCGCGCGACGCGCACGCCCGGCGCGCACCGGGGAATAGCGCTCGCGTGCGCACCGTTCCGCTACCGGCCACCGCCGCGAGACAATGGACGGCGGCCCCGACCGGGCGGCGCAGCCCGGACCCGATTCCTTCCACCCCACCCGAGACCCGGAGGTGTCCGTCCATGCCCGACTCCCCAGAGTCGTCCGAGCCCACCAGGCGCCTGCGTCCGGTGCAGCTGCTGTTCGAGCCGCAGTCCGCCGAACCCGAGCCGGAACGATTCTTCGACCTGGAGTCGATCGAGGACCCGGCGGAGCTGCTGCGCCGCTCCACGGAACTGGCCCTGGCCTTCCGGGCCGCCGCCGAGCGGGCCACGGACTTCCAGGCGGTCGCCGCCGCACAGCTCGCCGACCCGCGCCGGTTCGACGCGCTGTCCGACGCCGAGATCGCCCAGCGGGCGGACTGGACCCCGGACTACGCCGCCAAGATGATCGAGTACGGCCGCACCCTGCTCCAGCCGCGCCGGCACGAGGACTGAGCCCCTGCTCCGGCCGCGCCGGCACGAGGACTGAGCCCCTGCTCCGGCCGCGCCGGCACGAGGACCGAACCCCGCACCCGTCGGCCGGACACGGGCCACTGGCATATGCGCGGCGGGGAAGGGTACGCCGTCCCCTGCCGCGCTGTCCGGCGAACCGCGCTTTCCGTCCCGGTGCGGGCGTGCGCCGCACAGGCTGCTCTCCGTGGAGATCTGGACACAGCAGTCGGTGACGCAGCAATCGGTGACGCAGCAATCGGTGACGTACCCGTCGGTGATGCACCCGTCGGTCGAGTACGTCGGCGCGGCCGGGGAGGCGTGGCTCGCTTCCGCCAGCGAGTACCCGCGCAGCATGCGCGCCCTGTGGGAGAGCCGTCCCTGGGCGCCGTCGGTGCTGCCCTGCGGGCGCGCCTTCGACGTGATCAGCATGCCGGCGCTGTTCGGCCGCCGGGTGCTGGACGAGCTGTGGACCTCCGGGCCGGGCTGCGGACCGGTGGCCTCCCACCGGGGGCGGCTGCTGCTGTTCGTCCAGCCGGGCGCGGCACCCCGGCTGCGCCGGCTGCTGGCCTGGGAGGAGTGGGCCCGGGACGTGCCGCCGCTGCTGTGCCACGGCAAGGGCGACACGGTGACCGTACCGCCCCTGCAGCGGATGGTGAACAGCCCGGACTCCCCGGGGCAGGGCGCTGGCCGGTGGATCGTCGCGCCGGAGCGGCGCGACCCCCGGCTGCCCGGCGCCGCGGTGGTGCTCTGGGCCTGCGTCCGGGCGGCGCGCGAGGAGGGCGATCCGGTTCCCGCCGGGGCGGCCGTCGTGGCCGGGGGGTGAACGCGGGGCGACCGGTATTCGATTTTGGCGCGGCCGCAGGGCGCTGCTAGAGTCTTCTCTGTCAGCAGGCGCCGCTAGCTCAGTTGGTTAGAGCAGCTGACTCTTAATCAGCGGGTCCGGGGTTCGAGTCCCTGGCGGCGCACAGACAGCCGGAA
>NZ_JBEXWT010000080.1:0-42186 GCF_040629945.1 Kitasatospora sp. NPDC005856
ATCATCGCGGACGAGCCCACCACGGCCCTGGACGTGACGGTGCAGGCCCAGGTGATGGACCTGCTGGCCGAGCTCCAGGCCGAGTACAACATGGGGCTGATCCTGATCACCCACGACCTGGGCGTGGTCGCCGACGTCGCGGACAAGATCGCGGTGATGTACGCGGGCCGGGTCGTCGAGACCGCCCCGGTCCGGGAGCTGTACGCCCGGCCCGCGCACCCGTACACCAGGGGGCTGCTGGACTCCATCCCCCGCCTCGACCAGAAGGGCCGGAACCTGCACGCCATCAGGGGCCTGCCGCCGAGCCTGCTGAGCCTTCCGCAGGGCTGCGCCTTCAGCCCCCGCTGCGACCGCGCGCAGGACCGCTGCCGTACCGAACTCCCGCCGCTGACACCGGTGACCAGCGAGTACGGGACGGAGCTGGCGGGCCGCCGCAGCGCCTGCCACTACTGGCGCGAGACGCTGCACGGCTGAGGCCGAGGCTGAGGCTGAGGCTCAGCCCGGGCCCGGCCTCAGCCTCGGCGGGCGGCTACTTCACGAAGCCGACGTTCTCCCAGACGATGTCGGACAGGCCCTGGGCGCCGATGTTGGCGAGGTCGGCGCGGGCCCCGTACAGCTGCGGGCGCTGGTAGAGCGGCAGGACGCCGGCCACCTTCCAGAGCTCGCCGTCGGCCTGGTTGATCGCCTCGGAGGCGGTGGCGGCGTCGGCCGCGGCGGCCGCCCGGTCGAGCGCGGCGTCCACCGCGGGGCTGCCCGCGCCGACGTGGTTGGTGCCGCCGCTCTGGACGAAGTTGGCGCGGTTGCCGCTGGCCGGGAAGGGGGTGCCGATCAGCGAGTAGGCGGCGATGTCGAAGTCGTTGCGGTTGACGTACCTGTCGAAGAACTCGTTGGCGGGGGCGGTCACGGTGGTGACCTTGATGCCGACGTCCTTGAGCATCCTGGTGGTGTTGGCGGCCTCGGCCTGGGCCGGGGTGACGCCGGCCGGGACGACCATCCGCAGGTTCAGCTCGCGGCCGTCCTTCTTCCGTACGTCGCCGTCCAGCTTCCAGCCGGCCGCGTCCAGCTTGCGGGCGGCCTCGGCGGGGTCGTAGCGGGCCAGGCCCAGGGAGTTGTCGCGGTAGCCGTTCTGGTTGGTGACCAGCAGGTGGTTGTTGAGCGGGACGGCCGGCCAGTCCAGGCCGCTGAGGTCGGAGCGGATCACCACGTCCCGGTTGATCGCCTGGAAGACGGCCTGGCGTACGGTCGCGTCGCCGAGCGCGGGGGTGCGGGCGTTCAGGGTGAGCTGGCGGAAGTCGGGCCCGCCGGCCCGGCGCACGGCGGCACCCTTGGTGTTCTTGACGATCTGGTAACCGGCCACGTCCGGGCCGATGTTGACGAGGTCGAGCCCTCCCTTGGCGAAGGCCTCGGGCATCGCGTCGGGCAGCATCGCGTGGAAGACGATCCGGTCCAGCATCGGCTTGTCGCCCCACCAGGAGGGGTCGGCGACGAGCGTGACGGTCTGGGCCGCGCGGTCCAGCTGCTCGACCTTGAACGGGCCGGCGGTGACCGGGAAGCCGTCCAGGTAGGCGGAGTTGAACAGCTCCGGGGTGGAGATCCGGCCGGCGGGCAGCAGCGGCGCGTTGCCCGCACTGTTGAACATCGACTGCCACTCGGAGAACGGGTGGTCGAAGGTCATCACGGCCTGGAAGTCGTCCTTGCCGCGCTCCACCGCGGAGACCAGCTCGAAGCCGGTGCTGCTGGAGGACTTGTAGGCCGGGTCCTTCCCGTTCAGGGCGCGCCAGTTGGCCTCGATGTCGCGCCAGGTGATCGGGGTGCCGTCGGACCAGTGGGCCTTCGGGTTGAGCGTCCAGGTGACCACCTGCCGGCCGTCCCTGATCTCGGCGTGCGCCTCCTGGAGGTAGGCCGGGTTGGGGGTCTGGGTGCCGGCCGCGTCCGAGCGGAAGAAGGTCGGCAGCAGTGGCTTGCTGACCATGACGGTCGAGGACTCGCTGCCGTCGGTGTGGATCGGCGACCACTGGCGGGAGAACTGGGCGATCGCCAGGTTCAGGGTGCCGCCCTGGCGCAGCTGGGCCCGGTCGTGCGGGTTGATGTCCAGCGAGGTGAGCTTGGGCGTGGCGAGGGCGGACGGCGCGGCGTCGGCGCCGTCCTGGCCGGAGGTGCAGGAGCAGAGCGCCAGCGAGAGGGTGAGGGCGGTGAGACCGGCGAGCAGGGCCGTCCCGTGGTGCTGGAGGCGGCGGCGCATCGGCGTGCTCCCGGGGGTGGATGTGGCGGGTGGTGTGGCGTCACATCTTGCTGACCGGGAGGGGTGTTGTCGAGGGGCGGGCCCGGATGCGGGCCCGCCCCTCGTGCGGCGCGGGTTCGGCGGAGGCGAACGCGCCGGACGTCGACGGCGTCAGACCACGAACTTGAAGGTGCGGTCCTTGTCGCCGGTCTTGTCGAACACCGAGGTGATGCCGTCCGCGACGTCCTGCGGGGTGATCACGGCGACCTGGCCGTTCTTCTTGACCTTCACCTTGTCGAACACGGTGCCCAGCTGGGCGGCGAGCGCGTCGACGTCCCACTTGGGCACGATCTTGCCGGAGGCGTCCGGAACCAGGGTGAGCACCTTGGAGGCGGTCTTCGGGCCGAAGTCCCAGGACTTGGCACCGGCCACGACGTGCACCTTGCCGGAGGCCACCTGCTTGCCGAGGGTGTCGGCGGCGCCCTGGAGGGCCTGGGTGGAGATCTTCGGCTGGGCGGCCGTGACGGCCAGGGCGATCGGCTGCTCGGGCTTGCCGTCGGCGCGGTCGCGGTAGGCCTGCGCGATCACGTCCAGGGCGCTCGCCGAGTCCACCGCCTGGCCGGCCCGGCCGGGGACGACGATCGGCTCGCCGTTGTCGCCGAACTTGACGTAGCCCTCCTGGAGGCCCTGGCCGGAGCCGGCCGCGAGGGTGTCGAGGGCGGCCTTGAGCTTGGCCTTGTCGACCTTGACCTCGGGGGCGACGGTCTTGGTGCCGCCCTTGAGCGACTTGAAGACGTCCATCGGGTTGTAGCTGTGCTGGGCCAGGCCGTCCACGGTGGCGGTGGTGTCGAAGCTCAGGCCGGCGACCGCCGGGTCGAGGTCCACGGCCTGGTCGCCGATCTTCAGCTTGAGCGGCTGCTGGCCGGCCTTGCCGACCGACTCGTCCAGCTGGTGGATCGCCTGGTCGCGGCTGCTGCCGCCGATCTCGGCGCCGAGCACCACGGTGCCCTTGGGGACGTCGGACTGGTTGAGCATCAGGCCGGTGCCGTACGCGGCGGCGCCGAGGAACAGCACCGCGCCGATGCCGTAGCCGCCCAGCTTGACCAGCTTCTTGCCGGCCCCGCCGCGCTTGGCCTTGGCGGGGGTGGCGGGCTCGGTCTTGGTCTCGGCGGGGGCCGGGGCCGGAGCGGGGACGGGCTTGGCGGCGGCCTTGCCACCCTTGCCGCCCTTCTCGCCCTTGGAACCCTTGCCGCCCTTGGGGCTCTTGGCGTCCTCGGTGCCTTCGGACCGGACGCCGGGCGTCGGGGCCGGCAGCGGGGTGACGGCGGTGGCCTCCGGGTCGCCGCCGGGCTGCTGGGCGGTGCCGGGCGCGCCCGGGAAGAGGGCGCCGGGGCCCGCCGGAGCGGCGGGGACGTCCTGGCCGTGGCCGGGGGCGGCCGGGCGCTGGGCGGCGAACGGGTCGGTGCCGGTCGGGGCCGAGGCGAACAGACCCGGCTGCGGACGGCCGTCGGCGCCGTGCGGGGCGCCGTTCCGGGGCAGGCCGGGTATCGCGGCGGGCGGCGGGGTGGTGTCGCGGATCGGCGCGAAGCCGTCGACGGAGGTGTCCTCCGGGTTCGGCTCGGCGACCGGTACGGCCTGCGGGTGCGGTGCGGGCGCCGGGTGGCCGTTCGGCTGGAAGCCGTTCTGCGGGCCGGGCTGCTGCGGGCCGCCCGGCCGGTTCCCACGCTGCCGGCCGTTCTGGTGCTGCCCGTTCTGGTGCTGCCCGTTCTGCTGTCCGCCGGTGCGCTGACCGCCGTTGCGCCGGGGCAGGCCCTGCGCGCCGGCGTCGGGCACGGAGGTGCCGAACGGGTCGGTGACCGGCGCGAACGGGTCCGCGGCCTCGTACACGCCGGGCTCGTCCACCGGGGCCTCGGCGGGCAGCGGCGCGGCGGGCGCGGCGGCCGGGTTCGGCTGCTTGCCCTGGGCGGGCACCGGACGGCCGTTCGGGGCGGCGCCGTTGGCGCGGGCGGCCCGGCCCGCGGCCGGGCGGGCACCCTGCGGGCGCGGCTCGGCGGCGGGGCCGGGTGCGGCCGGGGCCTCCGTCGCTCCCACGGCACCGGCCGGCACGGTGGCCGGAACGGGCTCGGCGGTCGCGGCCTTCTTCTGGCGCGGACGGAACCAGGCGCCGGTGGACTCCGACTCCGAGGTCGCCGGCGGGATCGGCGGGATCTGCCACTCCGGCGGCAGGTTCGGCGGGGCGGCCTGGGGGCCGCCGTCGTCCATCACACCGAGGACGGGCGAGGCCGGCGCGGAGCGGTGCCGCGGGGCGCCCGGGTCGGCGGTGGCGGCCGGGGCGTCATCGCCCGGGCCGTCCTCGTTCTTGACGGTGCTGCGGACGACGACCGGCGGGATCGGACGCGAGCCGGGGATGTTGATCCGGACCCGGGTGGTCAGGGTGGTCTCGGTCTTCGGACCGTCGTCCTCGCCGCCCGACGCGGTGCCCGGTCCGGCGTCGGCCCGGTCGCCGCCGGGGCCCGGCGTGCCGTAGGGCGGGGTGCCCGACGGGTAGGCGTCCGGACCCGTGCGCCGCGGCGTCGGGTGGGCGTTGTCAGATTCGCGGCTGCTCAATGCTGCTCTGCTCCGGGTTCGCGGGCGGGCCGTGCGGCGCGACCGCGGTTCGTGGTCGCCGGGCCTTGACTGGGGCGGGCGGCGGTCGGGTACGGCGTTCTGCGGGACCACCATACTGGGAAGAACTGAGCGGCGAACGGCTTCGGACAGATCCTGATACGTCCGGTTCCTCCGGTATGAGAGTAAGGCCGTACGCTCCTGACTGCTCGTCGTACGCGGTACGGTACGCCGTGCACGACCCCGGTCAGCGCGGGGGGCCGGGCACCCCGGGGAACCAGCCGGCGCGGGTGGGCAGGGTGGCGCAGATCACGCCGAGCACCGAGCCCGCGAACAGCCAGGCCAGCGACGTGGCGTTGGACCACAGCACGTTGTCGCCCTCGGGCCGGGGCACGATCAGCAGCAGCATCGCCAGGAACCAGCCGGCCGCGGGCACGCCCGCGCCGAGCCGGGTGCCGGTGACCCGCAGGCCGCCGTAGAAGGTGGCGGCGGTCGCGGCGAGCGCCAGCAGGACTCCGACCGGCGGCCACAGGGCCTGCACGAAGGATCCGCAGATCGACACCGCGGCACCCAGCAGGAAGAACAGGACATAGGCCGCGATCCGGGCGGCGCGCGGGGGCTGGGACTCCGCCAGTCGCTCCTCGCGGGTGCCGAGGACGGCGGCGGCGAGGGTGCGGCGCGGCGGCGGGGCGACGGTCTTGCTCATCGGGTGCCCTCCTCGGCGTGGGCTGCGTCGAGCGGAAGGCCGGCGAACAGGTCGTCCTCCGGCTCGCCCGGCCCGGCCTGGCCGTGCACCAACTGGTAGTACTCGGTGGCGAACAGCGGCTGGGCGAGGTCGTTGGAGAGCGCGAAGAAGGCGCCGTCCACGGTGATCTGGGTGGCGTGGGCGGCCATCGCGGCGGCCTTGCGCCCCGCGTGCGCGGCGCCGTCCAGCACGGTGGTGACCACCTCGTCGTCGACCACGCCGGGGACGTCGGAGGGCTGGGCGACGCCCGGGAAGGACGCCTTGGCGGCGGCCTCGGCGAGCCCGGCCCCGATCACCGAGCGGGGCATCCGGTTCCAGTACACCTTGGCGATCCGCCAGGCCGGGCCCAGCTCCGGCCGGTGCGCCGGGTCGGCGGCCAGCTCGTACGCGCGCGTCGCGACCCGGTGCGCCTGGACGTGGTCCGGGTGCCCGTAGCCGCCGTCCGGGTCGTACGTGACCAGCACCTGCGGGCGCACCTCGCGGATCACCGCGACCAGGTGGCCGGCCGCCTCCTCGACGTCCGCCTGCCAGAAGCAGCCGGGCACGTCGTTCTCGGGCACGCCCATCATCCCGGAGTCGCGGTAGCGCCCCGGGCCGCCGAGGAAGCGGAAGTCGCTCACGCCGAGGGCGCGCATCGCCTCGGTCAGCTCGCCGATCCGGTACGCGCCGAGGGCGTCGTCCCGATCGGCCGTCAGGTGGGCCAGCTCCGGGGGGATCACCTCGCCGCCCTCGCCGAGGGTGCAGGTCACCAGCGTGACCCGGGCGCCCTCGGCGGCGTACCGGGCCATGGTGGCGCCGTTGCCGATCGACTCGTCGTCGGGGTGCGCGTGCACCAGGAGGAGGCGGCGGCCGGTAGTCGCGGTCATGGGAGGAAGCCTAACGACCGCCGGGACGGGGTCAGAGCCTCAGGCCGTTGATCATTCCGGCGAGGTTGCTGGTGACCTGGCTGATCGACGGGGCGATCGAGCTGGAGGCCAGGTAGAAGCCCAGCAGCGCGCAGACGATCGCGTGGGCCAGCTTCAGGCCGGACCGGCGGATCAGGATCACCACGATGACCAGCATCAGCACGGCGGCGGAGATGTTCATGGCCATGTCGGCTCACACCCCTTCTCGGGCACGCCGCCCGGGGGAGGGCGGCGAGGGACGGTGCGGGACTGGGGGCTGCGGGTGGCCGCGGTCCGGGACGGGGCCGGGCGGTCGCCCGCGCGACAAGTCATACCCGATGGGTGAGGGTGTCATTACCCTCGGTGAGTCCTCGCGCGCCGGGGCATCGTGGCATTCGAGGGGCGCGTGGGCCGGTCGGAGGCGGTTTGGACCTCTTTGGGGCGTACTTGGTGACGATGCTCCGAACGAGTGATCAACGGACGCCCGGGGGCGGTGGTCCGGCGTCATAAGGTCTGGGCCATGACCTCCCACACCTCTGCCGACACCTTCCCGCGGCAGTACGCGCGGACCCTGCGCTACACCGTCGGCGCGCCCCGTTCCTTCTCCGTCGCGCCGGACGGCTCGCGGGTCGTCTTCCTCCGCTCGCGATCCGGCCGCGACCGGGCCAACCTGCTCTGGACCCTCGACACCGCCACCGGCGAGGAGCGGATCGCCGCCGACCCGGCCGCGCTGCTCGGTGGCGGCGAGGAGGACCTCTCCCCGGCCGAGAAGGCCCGCCGCGAGCGCAGCCGCGAGGGCTCGGCCGGCATCGTCGGCTACGCCCTCGACGCGGCCGGGAAGCTGGCCGCCTTCGCGCTCTCCGGTCGCCTGTTCACCGCGGACCTGGCCACCGGCACCACCGCCGAACTGCCCGCCGAGGGACCGCTGCTGGACCCGCGCCCGTCCCCGGACGGCGTCCACGTCGCGTACGCCAACACCGCCGGCGAACTGCGGCTGACCCGCACCGACGGCAGCGGCGACCGGGTGCTCGCCGAGCCGGACGGCCCGAACGTCACCTGGGGCCAGGCCGAGTTCATCGCGCAGGAGGAGATGGACCGCGACCGGGGCTTCTGGTGGTCCCCGGACGGTGACCGGCTGCTGGCCGAGCGCGCCGACGACAGCCCGGTGCGCCGCTGGTGGATCGCCGACCCGGCGAACCCGGACCGCGAGCCCGCCGAGGTCGCCTACCCGGCGGCCGGCGGCGCCAACGCCGAGGTCGGGCTCTGGCTGCTCGACCTGCACGGCGGGCGCACCGAGGTGGTCTGGGACCGCGAGGCCTACCCGTACCTGGGCCGGGTGCACTGGTCGAAGGGCGGCGTGCCGCTGCTCCTGGTCCAGAGCCGCGACCAGCGCGGCCAGCGGATCCTCGGACTCGACGCCGCCACCGGCGCCACCGAGGTGCTGCACGAGGAGAAGGACGGCGTCTGGCTGGAGCTGTTCCCGGGCGCACCGGCCTGGACCCCGGACGGCAAGCTGGTCCGGATCTCCGATGAGGGAGGGGTGCGGGCGCTGGTGATCGGCGACCGCGCCGTGACCGGGGCCGACCTGCACGTCCGCTCGGTCGTCGCGGTCACCGAGCGGGAGGTGTTCTTCGGCGCCTCCGGCGGTGCCGAGGAGACCGACCCCGAGCCGGGCTGGATCGGCGTCGGCCGGATCAGCCACGACGGCACCCGACTGAGCTGGGAGTCGGCCAACGGGCGGCCTTTCACCTCCGTCACCAGCGCGGTGCACGGCGGCGGGATCACCGTCCGGGCCACCGCCGAGCCCGACCTGCCCGGCTCCCTGGTCCAGGTCGCCCGGGACCTGCCCGAGGGCCTGGCGGTCGACGACGTCGCCACCGTCGCCTCGTACGCCGAGACCCCGGTCATCACCGCCCGCCCGGTCTTCCGCTTCGCCGGCGAGCGCCGCATCCCGACCGCCGTCTTCCTGCCCACCGGCTACGACCGCGAGCGCGACGGCCTGCTGCCCGTCCTGATGGACCCGTACGGCGGCCCGCACGGCCAGCGCGTCGTCCAGGCGCACAACCCGCACCTCAACTCGCAGTGGTTCGCCGACCAGGGCTTCGCGGTGGTCGTCGCCGACGGGCGCGGCACCCCCGGGCGCGGGCCGGCCTGGGAGAAGTCGATCGCCTTCGACTTCGCCGGGGCCACCCTGGACGACCAGGTGGACGCGGTGCGGGCGCTCGCCGGGGAGTTCCCGCTGGACCTCGACCGGGTCGCCATCCGCGGCTGGTCGTACGGCGGCTACCTCGCCGCGCTCGCCGTGCTGCGCCGCCCGGACGTCTTCCACGCGGCGGTGGCCGGGGCGCCGGTGACCGACTGGGAGCTGTACGACACCCACTACACCGAGCGCTACCTGGGCGACCCGGCCGAGCGGCCCGAGGTGTACGCCGCCAACTCGCTGAGCGGGTACGCGGCCGGCCTGGAGCGCCCGCTGATGATCATCCACGGGCTGGCGGACGACAACGTGGTGGCCGCGCACACCCTGCGGCTGTCCTCGGCGCTGCTCGCCGCCGGTCGCCCGCACACCGTGCTGCCGCTGTCCGGCGTCACCCACATGACCCCGCAGGAGGAGGTCGCGGAGAACCTGCTGCTGCTCCAGGTCGACTTCGTGAAGCGCTCGCTGGGGCTGTGAAGACCCTCTGACCAGCCCTTTCCGGGCCGGTACCCGGTGACGCGGGTACCGGCCCGCGGCATGACATCCGTCATGTCGAAGGCACGACGGCGGACACTGCCGCCGCCCCCCGCCCGCGCGGGACCCTGAGGAGGTGCGAACAGCACCGACCGTGACACCACGAGGGTGACACCATCAGGGGAGAGGAGCCGGGCGATGGTTACCGAGGTGGCCGCCTTCCGCGGCGTGGGCAAGAGCTACGGGCGGGTGCGCGCCGTGGACGGACTGGACCTCGTGCTCAGGCCGGGCGAGACCGTCGCCCTGCTCGGGCCGAACGGCGCCGGGAAGTCCACCAGCCTGGACCTGCTGCTCGGCCTGCGCGAGCCCGACCGGGGCAGCGTGACCCTGTTCGGCGGCGCCCCGCGGGCGGCGATCGAGGCCGGCCGGGTCGGCGCGATGCTGCAGAGCGGCGGGCTGATGAGCGACGTCAAGGTGCGCGAGCTGGTGCGGCTGGCCTGTGACGTGCATCCGCGCGGTCGGTCGGTCACGGGGGTGCTGACCGACGCGGGGATCACCGAGCTGGCGGAGCGGCGGGTCGACAAGCTGTCCGGCGGCCAGGAGCAGCGGGTCCGCTTCGCCCTGGCCATCGCCGGCGACAACGACCTGATCGTGCTGGACGAGCCCACCACCGGCATGGACGTCGGCGTGCGGCAGTCGTTCTGGGCGAGCATGCGCGCCCAGGCCGACGCCGGGCGCACGGTGCTGTTCGCCACCCACTACCTGGAGGAGGCCGACTCGATCGCCGACCGCGTGCTGGTGCTGCACCGCGGCCGGCTGATCGCCGACGGCACCTCGGCGGAGATCAAGGCGCGGGCCGGCGCCCGCCGGATCGCCTTCGAACTCCACGACGCGGACGGCGGGTTCGAGGAGTCCGTGCTGCGCACCCTGCCGGGTGTGTCGTCGCTGGACGTCACCGCGAGGGTCCCGGGGACGCGGACGGTGCGGATCCGGACCGCGGACGCCGACGCCACCGTGGCCGGGATCTACCGGGCGGGCCTCTACCCGCGCGGGCTGGAGGTCACCGGCGTGGGCCTGGAGCAGGCCTTCCTGACCATCACCGGCGAGCTGGACCGCGAGGACGGCGGCGGGACCGGCACCGACAGCGCCGACGTCGCGGGCGCGGAGAAGGAGAGCGTGCGATGACCACCCTGATCAGGCTGGAGATCCTGCGGACCCTCCGCAACCGGCGCTACCTGCTCTTCACCATCGCCTACCCGGCGCTGATGTACTTCTTCTTCATCAACGCCTACGGCTCCACCAGCCTCGCCGGAGGCCTGCCGGTGAAGACCTACTTCATGGTCTCGATGGCCACCTTCGGCGCGGTCGGCGCGGTGCTGACCGGCAGCGCGCAGCGGATCTCGCTGGAGCGCAAGAGCGGCTGGGTGCGCCAGCTGCGGCTGACCGCGCTGCCCGGCCGGGCGTACACCGTCGGCAAGATCGCGGCGACCGCCGTCACGACGCTCCCGGCGATCCTGGTGGTCTTCGCGGTCGGCGCGAGCCAGGGCGTCTCGCTGAGCGGGCCGCAGTGGCTCGGGCTGGCGGCCGCGCTCTGGCTGGGCAGCTTCGTCTTCGCCGCGCTCGGCGTGGCGCTCGGGTACGCGGCGGCGCCGGACGCGGTGCAGCCGATCGTGATGATCACCTACATGGCGATGGCCCTGCTCGGCGGCACCTGGTTCCCGGTGAGCGGCTCGCTGGAGAGGTTCGCCCGCTTCAACCCGGTGTACCTGTACAACGAGCTGGCCACCTTCACCCAGCCCGGGCACTCCCTGGACACCGTCGCGGTCGCCGGGCTGGCCGCCTTCCTCGTGGTGTTCACCGCCGCCGCGGCGGCCCTGTACCGCCGCGACACCCGCCAGGCATGATGATCGACATGAGCGACGCGCGCCAGGCCCACCGCACCGACGAACCGCCGGAGGTGGGCGTGGCGCGCGCCTCCTTCATGAACGTGCCCGGATCCCCGGTGGAGAGCAGGCGCCAGCTGCTGGTCAAGGTCGCCTGGATGATGCTGTGGATGCTCTACCTGGCCTACCCGGCGGGCGACCTGCTGAACGGCGGCCACACCACGGCCGGGACGGTGCTCGGCTGGTGCTGCCTGGCGGTCTTCGTGGTCTCCTACGTGCTGCTGGTGATCTTCCGCTCGCAGGCCGGGATGCGGCCGCGGGCCTGCCTGGTGGTCGTCGCGACGATGACCGTGCTCGCGGTCGTCTCGTCCTTCGTCCTCGGCAGCGCCTTCCTGACCATGTTCATCTACGCCTCGGTGTGCGTCGCGGTCGTCACCCCGCTGAAGTACGCGCTGCGGGCGCTGCTCGGCATGGCCGTCCTCACCGCCGCGACCGGCCAGCTGATCCACGCCGGCATCGACGGCATCACCACCTTCGCGCTCAGTGCCTTCCTCTCCGGCGTCGCGATGACCGGTCTGCAGCGGCTGGTCGCCACCATGAAGGAACTGCGCGAGGCCCGGGCCGCGGTCGCCCACCTGGCCGCCTCCGAGGAGCGGCTGCGGCTGGCCCGCGACCTGCACGACCTGCTCGGGCACTCGCTCTCCCTGATCACCCTGAAGAGCGAGCTGGCCGGACGGTTCATGGACGCCGGCAAGGACGAGGCGGCGCGGGCGCAGGTCGCCGACATCGAACAGGTCGCCCGGCAGTCGCTGATCGACGTCCGGGAGGCGGTGACCGGCTTCCGCCGCCCGACCCTGCCGGTCGAACTGGCCGCCGCCCGTACCGCGCTGGCCGCCGCGCAGGTCCGGCTGGAGGCCGCGCCGGAGCTGGTGGACGCCTGGCCGTCGCTGGCCGACGAGGAGACGGGCGCGCTGGCCTGGGCACTGCGCGAGGCCGTCACCAACGTGGTCCGGCACGGCGAGGGCGCCACCGTCTGCACCGTGACGGCGGACGAGAGCTGGGAGGCGAGCGGCGAGCGCTACGCCGTCCTGGAGATCACCGACAACGGGCGCGGCCCGGGCAAGTCCCAGCCGGGCAACGGCCTGGCCGGGCTGGAGGAGCGGCTGGCCCTGGTCGGCGGGCGGCTGGAGACCGGGCCGGGGGAGCGGGGGAGGGGCTTTCGGCTGCGGGCCTCGGTGCCGCTGCGGACGGCGTCCGCCGGCCCTTCGAACTCCCGCTAGAGCGCGGGCGCGTCGAGTCCCGCTGCCTCCACGGGGAACCCGGGCGGCCGCAGTGACCGTCGAACCGGACATGCCCACCGTTCTCATCATCGGATTCGACCCGCACACCGTGCCCGGCGTGGACGGCGACGCCGTGCGGGCCGCCCTCGCCTTCAACACCAGCCCCGCCGACAGCGTCGAGGCCGCCCTGCGCCGGCTGCCGTAGCGGGAAGTCGACCCGGCCGACTTCCCGTGCCGTCGGTCCCGGCCGATGGTGCAGCCGGTCGGCGGACGACGGTCGGTGTGGTGTCAGCGGAGGCCGGCCAGGCCGCGGCGGTAGGCGAGGGCGGGGCGGCCGTCGAGGAGGAACTCGTGGTCGAGCGCGAATCCGTTGCGCAGGAGGACGGCCTGGGAGGCGGGGTTGTCGACGGTGGTGACGGCGGTGAGGGCGGTCAGGCCGTAGGCGGTGGCGGCGAGGCGGCAGGCCTCGGCCACGGCGGCCTTGGCGATGCCCCGGCCGGTGGCGGATTCGGCGATGCGGTAGCCGATCTCGGCGCTGCCGTCGGCGAGGTCGACCAGGTTGACGCGGCCGACCAGCAGGCCGGCCGCGTCGCGGACGAGGTGGAACCGGCAGGTGCCCTCGGCCTGTTCGGCGAGGAGGGCGGCGTGGCGGTCCGCGAACCCGACGAAGTAGGCGTCGCCGCGGTCCGGGATGCTGCGGGCGAAGAAGGCGCGGTTGGTGCGCTCGAAGGCCAGCAGGGCCTCGGCGTGGTCGGGGCGCAGCGGTTCCAGGGTGATCATCGGGCCAGTCTGGCCCGCAGGGCCTCGGTGAACCACTCGAATACGTCCCGCAGGCCCTCCGGGACCGGCCAGCCGTTGATGGTCGCCATCAGCTGCCAGTAGCGCTCGGCGCGCGGGTCGTCGGCGGTCCCGAGCCGGTCGAACAGCCACTGCCGCAGCGCGGCGTCGTCCGGGCGGCCGAAGGCCTCGGCGTAGGCGGCGGTGAGGGTGGCGACGACCGGGTCGGCGTCGGCGGAGGCGGGGGCGACGCCCGCGGACAGCGCGGCCCGGACCTCGGTGGTCACGGTCGCGGTGAGCGCGTGGTGCAGACCGGAGCGGTCGCCGTCGGCGCGCTCGGCGGCCTGCTGTTCGGCCATCGCCCGCACCGCCGCCCGGAAGTCCGGGTCCTGGACGAGTTCGCCCAGTTCGACCCAGGCCTCGACCTGCTCCGCCCGTGGCTCGTCGGGCAGTTCGGGCATGGCCGAGCGCATCATGGCGACGAACTCCGGATTGGCGTCCAGGCCGCCGAAGGCCTCGTCGATGAAGTCGTCGATCAGGCGCCGGCGTTCGGCGTCGGAGAGCTTGGCGAGCTTGTGCATCAGTCTCATCTCCTCGGGTGTGGAACCGCGTTGGGCGACGGCGAGCAGCACCGCCCGGCGCAGCCGGAGCGTGCGGATCTGCAGCTCCAGCGCCTCGGCGTGCGCGGCGGCGACCTCCCGCAGCGGGGCCTCCCGCAGCGGGGCCTCCCGCTCCAGCACCCGGCGGATCGCGGGCAGGTCGAGCCCGAGCTCGCGCAGGGTGCGGACGAGGTCCAGCCGGGCGAGCGCGTGGACGTCGTAGCGCCGGTAGCCGGCGGCGGTGCGGTCGGTGGGCGGCACCAGGCCGGTGTCGGCGTAGAACCGGATGGCCTTGACGGTGAGTCCGGTGCGCCGGGCGAGGTCGCCGATCGAGTAGAGGGTGTCGCTGCCGTCCATGCGGTCCACCTTGGCGTCTCCCCCCGGGGGAGACTCAACCCCGCCCTCTAAGGTCGTGCCATGAACGACACTGACAACGGGGCCTCGATCCGCGTGCTGCTCGCCGAGGACCAGGGGATGGTCCGGGAGGCGCTGGCCGCGCTGCTCGGGCTGGAGGGGGACATCGACGTCGTCGCGCAGGTCGGCCGCGGGGACGAGGTGGTGGCGGCGGTGCTCGCGCACGACGTGCAGGTCGCCGTGCTGGACATCGAGATGCCGGGGATGACGGGCATCGAGGCGGCCGCCGAGCTGCGCGGCCGGGCACCCGGGACGAAGGTGGTGATCGCGACCACCTTCGGCCGGCCCGGCTACCTGCGCCGGGCGATGGAGTCGGGCGCGGACGCCTTCCTGGTGAAGGACGCGCCGGCCGCCGAGCTGGCGGAGGCGATCCGCCGGGTGCTGCGCGGCGAGCGGGTGATCGACCCGGCGCTGGCCGCCGCCGCCCTGGCCGAGGGCGCCAACCCGCTGACCCCGCGCGAGCGGGACGTGCTGGGCGCGGCCGCCGACGGCGCGGTGAACGCGGACATCGCCCGGCGGCTGCACCTGTCCGAGGGGACGGTGCGCAACTACCTGTCGATGGCGATCCAGAAGACCGAGGCCCGCAACCGCACCGAGGCGGTCCGGATCGCCCGCGAGAAGGGCTGGTTGTAGGGCCCGGCCGACACCCCCGGGCGCGGCGGGTCAGTTGAGCCGGTGCCGGGCCGCCCGGGCCTCCTGCCGGACCTTGGCGGCGGTGCCCGGGTCGAAGGTGTCCAGGATCCGCGCGTAGGCGTCCATCTCCGCCGATCCGCCGAGGAAGTCCCCCGTGCGGACGAGGAGTTCGGCCCGCTCCAGACGCAGCTGGGCGGGGTGCCGGGGCAGCAGCAGGGCGAGCTCGGTGGCCCACAGCTGGGTGCGGGCGTGCTCGGGGCGGTCGGCGGCCCAGGCCCGGATGTTGCCGAGCACCCGCAGCACGATGTCCAGCGGCTGGGCCGGGGTGAGCATGGCGGGGGTGAACTCCTGCCCGGCGGCGGCGACGAGCCGTTCGGCGTCCTCCGGGTCGAGCAGCCGTCCGCCGTGGAAGGGGTCGGCCAGGACGTACTCCTCGCCACCCGCCGGGCCGCCCACCGCGACGATGAAGTGGCCGGGCAGCGCGATGCCGTGGACGGTCAGCCCGGCCCGCCGCCCGACGGCCGTCCACACCAGGGAGAGCGTGATCGGCAGTCCGCGCCGCCGCCGTAGCACCTCGGGCAGCAACGAGGACTCCAGGCGCCGGTAGTCCGACTGCCGCCCGTGGAAGCGCTCCCGCCCGCCGAGCACCGCGGCGAGCAGGGCGGCGGTCTCCTCCGGCCCAGTGGGCGCCCGCTCGGCGACGGCCTGCCGGACGGCCGCCGCGTGCCGCTCCAGCGCGGCCTCGCAGGCGGCGAGCAGCGCGTCCACGCCGGGCGGTTCACCGGGGTCGCCGGGGTCGGGCACCATGCCGTGCTCGGCGGCGGCGAGCAGGCACAGCAGCACCGGGTCGGGGTGCTCGGTGCGGGCGGCGGTCCGGAAGCGGTCTCTGCTCTGCTCGGTCACGGTGACGGCGACGGCTTTCGTACGGCGGACGGACAAGGCGGCGGACGAACGGGCGGACGAACGGGCGGGCGGACGGGCGGGCGGGCGGGCGGTACGGCCTGGCGGCTACCCCTGGGGAAGAAGGGCGTAGTGGTAAGTGTGACTGGTCGTGAAGCCGAGTCCGTCGTAGAGGGCGATCGCCCCCGCGTTCTCCGCCTCGACCTGGAGGTACCCGCCGCTCGCCCCCTCCTCGGCCGCGCGCGAGGCGAGCACCGCCATGACCGCCGTCGCCAGCCCGGCCCGCCGCGCGTACGGCTGGACCTCGATCGCGCCGAAGCAGGCCCAGTCGCCCTCGATGACACAGCGTCCGATCGCCAGCGGCGGCTGCCCGGGGGCGCCCGGCACGGTGGCGAACCAGACGGAGGGCCCGCCGTGCAGCACCTGCCGGGCCGCCTCCTCCACCGCCGGGTCGTCGCCCACCCGCCGGTACACCGACAGCCACCCGTCGTCCGCGGTCCGCGCGAGCCGCACCCTCCCCCGGCCTCCGGTCGGGGGGACCCCCGTCGTCCCGGCGCCGGCCCGGGAGAGTCCGGCCAGCGGGGCGGTGCGGACCAGGGTGGGCGCGTACCCGGCCCCGAGCCGGTCGAGCTCGGCGACCAGCGCCGCCGGGGAGCCGGGGGAGATCACCTCGACGTACGCGGGCAGCCCGCGCGCCGCGTACCAGGCCCGGACGGCCGCCAGCGCCTCGGGCAGCGGCAGCCCCGGGTCCCCGAGCGCCTGGACGGAGTTGGCCCGCCGGGTGAACCCGGCCGAGGCGCGCAGCGTCCACTCGCCGAGCGGCTCCTGCTCGGCGGCCGGCCAGCCGCGCCCCGCGATCCGCTGCAGCTCGACCGGTGCGGTGACCGGCAACGGGGCGCGCCGGGCCGGAAACGGCGGCACGACCTTGCCCGCGACCAGCAACTTCTCCGGCAGGAACACCGGAGCGCCGGAGCGCGGGACGACCGTCAATCCATGATCGTCCCACGATGTGAGCACCCCGATCGAATCCCGGAACACCGGCCGCTCGTCCACGAACTCCGCAAGGCGCCGGACCGACACGCGTCGTCCCACGTCAGAGCGGTCTATCCGGACCTCCGGACGGTCGCCGACCGGGTTGACCGTCGCCATCTGGCCACCTCCTGTGCATTTGCGGTCTCCGACCCGCGATACTAGGGGCGGGCATCGACGACGCCGCGCTCACACCGCGCACGGCAGCAGAACAGAACGGGCCACCAGGCCCTTCCGAGGAGGAACGACAGCGTGACCTACGTCATCGCGCAGCCTTGTGTCGACGTGAAGGACAAGGCGTGCATCGAAGAGTGCCCGGTTGACTGCATCTACGAGGGCGAGCGATCGCTCTACATCCACCCGGATGAGTGTGTCGACTGTGGCGCGTGCGAGCCGGTCTGCCCGGTCGAGGCGATCTTCTACGAGGACGACACTCCGGAGGAGTGGAAGGACTACTACAAGGCGAACGTCGAGTTCTTCGACGACCTCGGTTCGCCCGGTGGCGCCTCGAAGCTGGGCCTGATCGAGCGTGACCACCCGTTCATCGCCGCTCTGCCGCCGCAGAACGCCGACCACTGACGATCGGTGGCAGAACAGCTGTGAGCACCAACAGCACGCGCGCGCCGTTCCCGGGCCACCCGGGGGCGGCGCGTCGCGTTTCGGACAAGCTTCCCGTCTTCCCCTGGGACAAGCTGGAGCCGTACAAGGCGACCGCCCTCGCCCACCCGGGCGGACTCTGCGACTTCTCCGTCGGCACCCCGGTGGACCCGGTTCCCGAGGTGATCCAGAAGGCGCTGGCCGCGCACACCGACACGCCCGGCTACCCGACCGTCTGGGGTCCGCTGGAGCTGCGCGAGGCGATCGCCGGCTGGCTCCACCGCCGGCTCGGCGCGCGGATCGGCCCGCAGGCCGTGCTGCCGACCGTCGGCTCCAAGGAGCTGGTGGCCTGGCTGCCGACCCAGCTCGGCCTCGGCCCCGGCGACCAGGTCGCCTACCCGCGCCTGGCCTACCCGACCTACGAGGTCGGCGCCCGGCTGTGCGGCGCCGAGCCGGTCGAGTACGACTCGGTGGACGAGCTGGACGGTTCCCGGGTGCGCCTGCTCTGGGTGAACTCGCCGTCCAACCCGACCGGCCGGGTGCTGGGCGCGGACGAGCTGCGCCGCGCCGTCGAGTGGGCCCGGGAGCACCGGGCCCTGTTGGTCAGCGACGAGTGCTACCTGGAGCTGGGCTGGGAGGCCGACCCGGTCTCCGTCCTGCACCCGGACGTCTGCGGCGACGGCCACGAGGGCCTGCTGGCCGTGCACTCGCTCTCCAAGCGCTCCAACCTGGCCGGCTACCGCGCCTCCTTCGTGGCGGGCGACCCGGTGGTGGTCAAGGAGCTGCTGGAGGTGCGCAAGCACGGCGGCATGATCGTGCCGGCGCCGGTCCAGGCGGCGACGGTCGCCGCGCTCGCGGACGACGCGCACGTGGCCGAGCAGCGCGAGCGGTACGCGGCCCGGCGCTCGGCGCTGCGGGCGGCGCTGGAGGCGTACGGCTTCCGGATCGAGCACTCCGAGGCGAGCCTCTACCTGTGGGCGACCCAGGACCGCCCGTGCTGGGAGACGGTGGCCGAACTGGCCGCGCTGGGCATCCTGGTGGCGCCCGGCGACTTCTACGGGCCGGCCGGCGACCGCTTCGTGCGGGTCGCGTTCACGGCGACCGACGAGCGGGTCGCCGCGGCCGTGGAGCGGCTGGGCGCGGCGCGCTGACCGCACCCGGAGGACCGTACGGCGAAGGGGGCCGGTGTCACGGACACCGGCCCCCTTCGGGATCCTCCGTCGCGGGATCCTCCGCGCGGACGGTGGTTACAGCGGCAGGCCGTTGAGGCCGCCGCCGTTGAGAGCGCCCAGCACGCCGCCGAGCGGGCCGAGCGCGCCGGTCAGGCCGGACAGCGGGCTGTTCGCGCCGAGGTCGGCACCGCCGAGGCGGTTGGCCGACCCGTGCTCGGCCAGGCCGAGCACGTCCGTGGCGGGCAGGTCGGCCGGCAGGGCGCGCTCGACCGAGCCGAGCGGCAGCGCACGCTGCACCGCGCCCACGGGCAGCGCGTCGGCGACGGCGGTGCCGCCGGGGACGGCGCCGGTGAGCGTCTCGGCGCCCGGCACGGCCTGGGTGACCGAGCCGGTCCGGGTGAGTCCGTCGAGCGCGCCGGTGCCGGCGGTGGCGCTGCGGGTCTCCGCGCTCTTGCCGGTGACGGCCTCGCCGAGCTTGCCGGCGAGGGCCGAGGCGACCTTCGGGGTGACCGAGGAGAGCCGGCCGGCCGTCGCCGCGGTCTCGTCGACCGGGGCGGTCAGCGAGCCCGCCTTCTCGTTCGCCTCGGGCAGCTGCTGGGCGACGATGTTGCCGGCGGCGTCGGCGGAGGCCGGTACGCCCGCGGCGACGGTGGCCGCACCGGTGGTGCCGGCGGCTTGGCCGAGCTGGTGGGTGGTGTGCTGGAGCGTGGAACCGGTGTCGGTGTTGGTCAGCTGGCCCAGCGGTGCCGCGAGGTCGCTCTTGGGCAGGAGGGCGTCCCCGCCCAGGGCGGACGCGGAGCCGGCGGCGAGCAGCGGGGTCGCTCCTGCGGCCACGACGAGCGCGGCCTGGGCGATCCGGCGCGTGAGGGGGTGAGACATGGGGCTCCTCGAAGGGGTCTGGGTCCGTCCCGTCCGCCCAGGGACCGGGCGTGGCCGACCGGGCGGACGACGTTGTTACCGCTTGAGAAGCCAGAAGGTTTCGGCCGGTGCAAGGAAACTTCCTGACCGACCATCGGATCGTACGACCACAGCAGGGCGCCCGCCGGGACCGGTGGGACGCCGTCGAACCGGCCCCGGCCAAGGGGAGTGACGGTTCTCCAGTACGGGCCGCCGGAACGGGGGATCGGTCCACCGGGGTTGACCCGAATCACCCGTCCGGCGGCAACCCGAACGCCTGTGCGTCAGCCCTTGTCGGCCGGGGCCAGGGTGACCTGGACGAGCTTGGTCGAGGTGCCCGAGGTCTGGGTCTGCCAGCCGTCCTCGGACTTGGACTTGCGCCAGATCTTCCCGTCGTAGGCGACCGTCGCGATGCCCAGCTGCTGGGCCTGGGCGACCGCCCAGTGGGCGACCTCCCAGCCGCTCGCCCGCTCGGCGCTCACCCCGCCGTCCGCCCCCGGGTCCGAGGAGGAGGTCAGCGCGGCGGTGGCCGGGTCCGGGGTCAGCGAGACCGCGTTCTCGGCGCCCTTGATGGTCGAGGTGTAGCCGGTCGCCGGGGCCACCGTGCGGCCGAACTCCCGGCGCACCCGGTCGGACAGCACCTGGGCCCGGTCCCCGGCCGCGGCCGGGGCGGCGGTCGCGCCCGGGGTCGCACCGGGGGAGGCGGAGGCGGAGTCCGCGGGGTCCGGCTTGGCGTAGTCGTGCACCACGCAGGAGAAGGAGGCGGGCTCCCGGCCGGCCAGCGCCGAGGTCAGCAGCGTCGCCTTGGTCTCGTGCTTGGCGTAGGCCTGCGGGTAGCCGCTCTTCTGCACCGTCTGCGCGGCGTCGGTCAGCGGCATCCGGGTGTAGCCGGGGACCTTGACCAGGCCGTCCAGGAACTTGTTGGTCGCGTACACCGGGTCCGAGATCTGCGCCGGGGTGCCCCAGCCCATCGACGGCCGCTGCTGGAAGAGGCCGATCGAATCCCGGTCGCCGCCCGCCAGGTTGCGCAGCTTGGACTCCTGCATGGCGGTCGCCAGCGAGATCGTGGTGGCCCGGTCCGGCAGCCCGCGCGAGCGCGCCACCGCGGCGATCGTCGCGGCGTTCGCGGCCTGCGGCAGCTCCAGCGTGCCGTTGCCGGCCGCGGTCTTCACCGAGCACTCCTCGGAGACGCCCGGCTTGAAGCCGAACCACCAGATCCCGACCACGGCCAGACCGGCGACCAGGGCCAGCCCGAGCAGCCCGACGATCACCATCAGCAGGGCGCGCAGCGGCCCGCGGCGGCGAGTGGGCTCCTCCTCGTCGCCCAGCTCCTCGCTGCTCCTTCTCCTGGCCACCGTCGCCCCTCTCGCGCCTGCTCCTTGATCCGACACCGTACCCACTCGGACGGATGTGCGGCGCCCCCCGGTTGCCGAACCGAGCCCGATCCGTGTCCCGGGCGGCCGCCGGGCGGACCGGGCCGCGGACCGGGCCGCGGACTAGGCTGGCGCCCATGAGCAGCCCGAACCCGACGCCCCTGGACCTCACTCTCGACGGCGGCACGCTGACCGCCCGCCTCGTCGACTTCCCCTCGGTGAGCGGCGACGAGCAGGCGCTCGCCGACGCCGTGGAGGCCGCGCTGCGCGGCTACCCGCACCTCACCGTGGACCGCCACGGCAACAACGTGGTCGCCCGGACGAACCTGGGCCGGGCCGAGCGCGTCGTCCTGGCCGGCCACCTGGACACCGTGCCGATCGCCGACAACCTCCCCTCGTACGTCGAGGGCGACCTGCTCTACGGCTGCGGCACCTCGGACATGAAGTCCGGCGTGGCCGTCCAGCTGCGCCTGGCCGCCACGCTCACCGAGCCCAACCGCGACCTCACCTTCGTCTTCTACGACTGCGAGGAGGTGGAGGCCCACCGCAACGGCCTGGGCCACCTCGCCAAGGACCACCCGCAGTGGCTGGCCGGAGACTTCGCGGTGCTGATGGAGCCCAGCGGCGGCATCGTCGAGGGCGGCTGCCAGGGCACCCTGCGGGCGCAGGTGCGGCTCACCGGCGTGCGCGCCCACGCGGCCCGCAGCTGGCTCGGCGACAACGCCATCCACCACGCCGCCGAGGTGCTCACCCGGCTCGCGGACTACCGGCCCCGCCGGGTGGAGATCGACGGCCTGGAGTACCGCGAGGGCCTGAACGCCGTCCGGATCGACGGCGGCGTGGCCGGCAACGTGATCCCGGACGAGTGCGTCGTCACGGTCAACTTCCGCTACGCGCCGGACCGCAGCGAGGCCGACGCGGAGAAGCACGTGCGCGAGGTCTTCGACGGCTTCGAGCTGACCGTCACCGACTTCGCCGCGGGCGCCCTGCCCGGCCTCTCCCAGCCGGCCGCCCAGGCCTTCCTGGCGGCCACCGGCGGCCAGGCCCGGGCCAAGTTCGGCTGGACCGACGTCGCCCGGTTCAGCGCCCTCGGCGTCCCGGCCGTCAACTACGGCCCCGGCGACCCGAACCTGGCGCACAAGCGCGAGGAGCACTGCTCGCTGAGCGTCATCGCCGCGGTCGAGGAGCGGCTGCGCGCCTGGCTGACCAGCTGAGCCGCGCGCGGCGCCGGTCGTACGGGCCGCGGTCGAACGCCATCTTCCGGATGCTCAACCGACCTTCCCCCGTTGCCTGAAAACGGGGGAAGGCGGGCGTAGGGTTTCGTCATGACAGGCACAGGAGACGAGAAGCGCTACGGTCACGGCCCCGAGCAGGTCGGGGTGCCGCGGAAGAAGAAGGCCTGGCCCGAGAAGCAGAAGGGCCCGGTGCTGGTGCGCCGGGACCAGGTCGGCACGAGCACCACGGACCAGCGCCTGCTGGACACCACCGGCCCCACCGACTGGCTGCACACCGACCCGTGGCGGGTGCTGCGGATCACCTCCGAGTTCGTCGAGGGCTTCGGCGCGCTCGCCGAACTCCCGCCCGCGATCAGCGTCTTCGGCTCCGCCCGGACCCCGGTCGACTCGCCCGAGTACCAGGCGGGCGTGGCCATCGGCCGGGCCCTCGCCGAGGCCGGCTACGCGGTGATCACCGGCGGCGGCCCGGGCGCGATGGAGGCCGCCAACCGCGGCGCCTCCGAGGCCGGCGGCCTCAGCGTCGGGCTCGGCATCGAGCTGCCCTTCGAGCAGGGCCTCAACGAGTTCGTCGACCTCGGACTGAACTTCCGCTACTTCTTCGTCCGCAAGACGATGTTCGTGAAGTACGCGCAGGGCTTCGTGGTCCTCCCCGGCGGCCTCGGCACGCTGGACGAGCTGTTCGAGGCGCTCACCCTGGTGCAGACGAAGAAGGTCACCCGCTTCCCGGTGATCCTCTACGGCAGCGCCTACTGGGGCGGCCTCTACGAGTGGCTCAAGAACACCCTGGTCGAGCAGGGCAAGGCGGCCCCGCACGACCTGGAGCTGTTCCACATCACCGACGAGATCGACGAGGTCATGAAGATCCTCGCCGACGCCCGCCGGCCCGCCGGCGAGATCTAGGCCCCACGCCGTTCGGTCGGGCCCTAGGCCAGCCCCCGGCGGGCGACCGCCGGGGCGCGGGTGCCCCGGATCGAGGCGACCATGTCCAGCACCTGGCGGGTCTCCTCGACCTGGTGCACCCGGTAGACCCGGGCACCCAGCCAGGCCGAGACCGCGGTGGTGGCCAGGGTGCCGAGCAGCCGCTCGTTCACCGGCTTGTCCAGGGTCTCGCCGACGAAGTCCTTGTTGGAGAGCGAGACCAGCACCGGGAAGCCGGTCGCGGTCATCTCCGGCAGCCGCCGGGTGGCCTCCAGCGAGTGCCGGGTGTTCTTGCCGAAGTCGTGCCCCGGGTCGATGATCACCGCGTCCCGCCGCACGCCCAGCTCCACCGCGCGCTCGGCCAGTCCCACGGTCACCCGCAGGATGTCCGCCATCACGTCCTCGTAGCCGATCCGGTGCGGCCGGGTGCGCGGCTCGGCGCCGCCGGCGTGGGTGCAGACCAGCCCCGCGTCGTACCGGGCGGCCACCTCGGCGAGCTTCGGGTCCACCCCGCCCCAGGCGTCGTTCAGCAGGTCCGCGCCCACCTCGCAGACCGCCTCGCCGACCTCGTGCCGCCAGGTGTCCACGCTGATCACCGCCTCGGGGTGGCGCTTGCGCAGCTCGGCCACGAAGGGCACGGTGCGCCGCAGCTCCTCCTCGACCGTGACCTCGTCGCCCGGCCCGGCCTTCACCCCGCCGATGTCCAGGATCGCCGCGCCCTCGGCCATCGCCCGGTCGGCGGCGGCGAAGGCGGCCTCGTCCGCGAAGGTCGCGCCCTTGTCGAAGAACGAGTCCGGCGTCCGGTTGACGATCGCCATGATCACCAGCTCGTCGTCACCGAATTCCCGCGGTCCCAGGCGCAGTGCCACCGATGTCTCCTCCACAGCTCCTGCGGGTGCGATGATGGCCCCCGGCCTCACTAGGGGACCATGCTGTCATGATCAGTGTGGTTACCTGCCACCACATAGCGGACCGGCCGGGAGTTCGGGAGGACAGCTCGTGTTCTGGGTGATCGTGGTCGCCATGGCCGTGGTGGTCGGTGGTGCCGCCCTGGTGGCGCTCGGCGGGGGCGGATCGATGCCGGAGGCGGTCCCGGACCGCATCTCCGCGCGACTGCCGCAGGACCGCCCGCTGGGCAAGGCGGACGTGGACGAGCTGCGCCTGCCGATGGCGCTGCGCGGCTACCGGATGGACGAGGTGGACGACGTCCTGGACCGCCTCGGCGCCGAACTCGCCTACCGCGACGCGCGGATCGCCGAGCTGGAGGCCGCCGCCCACCTGCGCGGCGCGGCCGAGGCGACCACCGCCCCCGACCCGGCGGCCGAACCGCTGCCCGGCCTGGAGCAGTTCGCCCAGGTGGTCGAGCCGGCCGCGGTGCTCGCCGAGCAGCCGGCAACCGGGGAGCGGGCTCCCGAGGACGCGAAGCCGGGGACGGACGCGTGACGGAGCCGGTCCAGGGCGCGGTGCTCGGCGCGGACGGGCTGCGCCGCTGCGGCTGGGGCGACTCCACCGACGACTACCGGGTCTACCACGACACCGAGTGGGGCCGCCCGGTGCACGGCGACGACGCGCTGTTCGAGCGGGTCTGTCTGGAGGCCTTCCAGTCCGGCCTGTCCTGGCTGACCATCCTGCGCCGCCGCGAGGGCTTCCGGGCCGCGTTCGCGGGCTTCGAGATCGCCGAGGTCGCCGAGTTCGGCGAGGCGGACAAGGAGCGGCTGCTCGCCGACGCCGGCATCATCCGCAACCGGGCCAAGATCGAGGCGGCGATCGCCAACGCGCGGGTCGCCCGCGATCTGGAGGGCGGCCTGGACGCGCTGATCTGGCGGTTCGCCGGCGCCCCGGACCGGCCGGCCCCCCGCACGTTGAGCGAGGTGCCGGCCGTCACGCCGGAGTCGACGGCGCTGGCGAAGGAGCTGAAGAAGGCGGGCTTCCGCTTCGTCGGCCCGACCACCGCCTACGCCCTGATGCAGGCCTGCGGGCTGGTCGACGACCACCTGGCGGACTGCCACGTCCGCACCGGCGGCAAGGGCTGACCACCGGTCCGGACCGAGGGTCCGGACCGGACCCGACCGCCTCAGCGGCCCAGGTACTCGGGCTTCTCCTTGGAGATGAAGGCGCGCACCGCGATCCGGTGGTCCTCGCTCTCGCCCGCCAGCGTCTGCAACTCGTCCTCCTTGTCGAGGAGTTCGTCCAGCGAGTGGGAGGCGCCGTACGCCAGCGACTCCTTGATGGCGCCGTAGGCGACGGTCGGTCCCTCGGCCAGCTCGCGGGCGAAGACCCGGGCGGCGGCGGCGAGTTCCTCGGCCGGCACCACCTTGGTGGCCAGGCCCAGCTCCACGGCCTCGGCGGCCTTGACCGTCCGGGGGAGCATCAGCAGTTCGGTGGCCTTGGCGTGCCCGACCAGCCGGGGCAGCGTCCAGGAGGCGCCCGAGTCGGCGGTCAGCCCGATCCCGGCGAAGGCGGTGTTGAAGCCGGCCCGCTCGGACAGGAAGCGGAAGTCGCAGGCGAAGGCGAGCGAGGCGCCGGCGCCGGCCGCCACCCCGCCGACCGCGGCGACGGTCGGCTTGCGCATCCCGGCCAGCGCCCGCACCAGCGGGTTGTAGTGCTCGGCGACGGTCCGCAGCGCGCCCTCGCCGGTCTCCTCCGCCCGCTTCAGCATGGCCAGGTGCTCGTTCAGGTCCTGCCCGACGCAGAAGGCCCGCTCGCCCGCCCCGGTCAGCAGGACGGCCCGCACCGCCGGGTCCGCGGCCGCGGCGGTCACGGCGTCGCGCAGCGCGATCTTGGTGGCGACGTCGAGCGCGTTCATCGCCTCCGGGCGGTTGATGGTGATGACGGCCAGGCCGCCGTCCAGCTCGTACAGCACGGAATCGGACATGGGTGAGGGCTCCCGGGGTCGTGGCGGTGTCAGTCGTGTGTGTCAGGATGCCGGAGCACGCGGGGGCCTGGGGAGTGTGACGTATCGCACCTTCCGGTGGTGTCCGTGCCGCCGCCACGCCGGGGCTTATGACGCGGTTTGCGGCGGTTGGGGGCGGTCCGGCCGTGGTTGCACCGAGAGTGATGTTGGTCATCAGCCCGTGGCATGCGGGATAATGGCTTCCGATCAATGCGTTCGATACCGGCGGTGGACGGACTGCCGGTGCGTAGCTGAGCGGTTGCAGGAAGGGGAACGAGCATGGCGGCCATGAAGCCGCGGACGGGTGACGGCCCGCTCGAAGTCACCAAAGAGGGGCGGGGCATCATCATGCGCGTTCCGCTCGAAGGCGGCGGACGCCTTGTGGTGGAGCTCACGCCTGACGAGGCCGACGCCCTCGGCGAGGCCCTGAAGAAGGCCTGCGGCTGACCGCAGCAGGTGCTCGCCATCTCCTGGAGATGTGCTGCCGGGCCCGGGTACGACGTCATGTCGGCCCGGGTCCGCACGTTTTCCGGGCCCGGTGGCCGGGCCCGGCCCGACGGGGCGCCGGGCTCAGCGCTTGACGGCGCAGAGCAGCCCGTCCGACACCGGCAGCAGCGCCGGCAGCAGGGCCTCGCTCTCCCGCACGTCCCGGACCAGGTCCCGCACGGCGCCGGTCTGCGGGTCCTGGAGGTCCGGCTCGGCCAGCCTGCCCTCCTGGAAGACCCCCTCGAAGCAGACCATCCCGCCCGGCCGCAGCAGCCGCAGCGCCTCCCGCAGGTACTCGCAGGACTCGACCGGATCGCCGTCGCAGAACACCAGGTCGTACTGGCCGTCGGCGAGCCGGGGCAGCACCTCCAGCGCCCGGCCCGGTATGAACCGGGAGCGGTTGGCCGCGAACCCGGCCGCCTGGTACGCCTCGCGGGCCAGCTGCTGGCGCACCGGCTCCGAGTCGACCGTGGTGAGCACGCCGTCCGGCCGCATCCCGCGCAGCAGGTAGACCCCGGACACCCCGGTGCCGGTGCCGATCTCGGCCACCGCCTTGGCGTCCAGCGCGGCCGCCAGCAGCCGCAGGCAGGCCCCGCCGCTCGGCCCGATCGCCCGTATCCCGGTCCGCGCGGACTGTGCCCGGGCGTAGGTCAGCACCGCGTCCTCGCCCACGTAGGTGTCGGCGAGGGCCGCACGTGCGGGCCCGAACTCGCTGATGGCTGCCTCTTTCGGAGCCCCGGGCGGCGGCCCGGTGCCGAGGGATGTCGATATTTCCTGGCACAGATTACTGGCCGACCGGGAACCGCGTACGGCGGCGGGCCGTTGTCAGGACGGACTGGGTGCGGAATACCTCCCGGGCACTTTTATCCGGGCTTGACGGGTGAGGTGGATATGGTGGTGGCCCTGCTGGGCAGAAGAGCCGACCGAGGAGGTGTGGCCGAGGGCGACGTCCCCGTGCGGCGGCACTCCCGCGGCACCGCGTCGGCCCGTACGCCGAAGCCCGTGATGAACCAGCCTGCGCACTCCGACCTGGACCAGCCCGTGGCCGCGACGCCGGCCGCCGGTGCCACCGAGGCCCCCGCCCTCGCGACCTTCACCGAGGGTCCCGACGCGCAGACCTGGACTCCGCCCACCTGGGAGGAGATCGTCGAGGCGCACAGCGCCCGCGTCTACCGGCTCGCCTACCGTCTGACGGGCAACCAGCACGACGCCGAGGACCTCACTCAGGAGGTCTTCGTCCGGGTGTTCCGTTCGCTGTCGACCTACACCCCCGGCACGTTCGAGGGCTGGCTGCACCGGATCACCACCAACCTCTTCCTGGACATGGTCCGCCGCCGCCAGCGCATCCGCTTCGACGCGCTCGGCGAGGACGCGGCCGAGCGGCTCGCCTCCCGCGAGCCCAGCCCGGCCCAGCACTTCAGCGACACCCACTTCGACGCCGACGTGCAGCACGCCCTGGACACCCTCGCGCCGGAGTTCCGCGCCGCCGTGGTGCTCTGCGACATCGAGGGCCTGTCCTACGAGGAGATCGCCGCCACGCTGGGCGTCAAGCTCGGCACCGTCCGCAGCCGCATCCACCGCGGCCGCTCCCACCTGCGCGCCGCGCTCAAGCACCGTGCCCCCGGCTCGGCCCCCGGCCGTGAGCGCCGCGGCGGCTCGGAGGAGCCGGTGGCGGTCGGCGTCGGCGCGGTCGAGGCCGCGGTCGCGCCCGGTGGGCGCGGACGGAGGCGATCGTGAGCGGAACCGGCCGGTCCGGCTCGGACCGTTCGGATGCGTCCGACCGGTCCCCGAGCCGACGGGGCTGGGCCCTGCCGGGCCGTCGCGGAGGCGACGAACCCGGTGAGCCCGTGCTGCCCGCGGTGGCACTGCCCGTGGACACGGCGCTGCACGCGCTCCCCGTCCGCCCCGCGGCACCCGCCGCCGAGGAGCACCACCTCGGCGAGCGCCTCTCCGCCTTCCTGGACGGCGAACTCGGCCACGACGCGCGCGACCGCGTCCAGGCCCACCTGGCGACCTGCCCGCAGTGCCTCGCCGAGGCCGACGAGGCCCGCGCCGTCAAGCACATGCTGACCGGCGCCGGCACGCCCGGCCCCTCCTCCTCGCTGATGGCCCGCCTGATGGCGGTCGGCAACCTGCCCGAGGACGCCCCGGCGGACGGCGACTGGCCGACCGGGCGCGGGCGCCGCGATGACGACGACGACCTGCCCGGCGGCGGGGTCGCGGCCACCGGCACGCTCGGCGGCAGCCGACTCGACGGCGGCTCCTTCGGCCGCGGCGCCGGGGCCTCCTTCGGTGCGGGCGCGCTCGGTGCCGGCTCCCCGCTGCCCGGGGTGGACCCGCGCGCGTTCGGGCGCGGCGCGGTGCTGCGGCCGCTGATGGGCCGGCGCTCCGCCCGGCCCGAGCCCGCCGCCGCCCCGGCCCGTACGCAGCCCTCCGCGGGCATCCTGCGCCCCGCCGCGCGGGGACGCCGGCTGGTGTTCGCCGCCGCGGGCGCCTTCTCCGTCGCCGCCGTGACGCTCGGCGGCGTCGGCGGGCTCAGCACCCAGGGCGAGGAGCGCCACGGGACCACCGTCAGCCCGCCCGGCGCCGGCACCGGCCGGGGCGGCGGACTCGTCCCGATGCACGCGCAGGTCCCGGTGGACTTCCCGGGCCGCCCGGTCGCCGCGACCCGCGACGCGACCCCGCAGGGCTCCCCGGAGCGCTACCCGGGGGGCGCCGCCGCACTGCGCCAGCAGACCCGCTAGCGACGCCCTCGACGGACACCGGTGTCACGGTCCGGACGGCCTCGGCCACCGGCAGGTCTTTACCACGGCTTCATCCCAGCGTGGACCAGGGACTCGCCGGTGGCCATTACCCTGTAGGAACCGTCGTCCGACGAGCTAGGGAGCAAAGGTGTTCAGCGACGTGAGTGGGCTGGAAGTCCTGACCCTGGTCGTGATGGCGATCATCATCTTCGGTCCGGACAAGCTGCCGAAGCTGATCCAGGACACCATGGGCTTCATCCGGAAGATCCGTTCCTTCGCCGACACCGCGAAGGAGGACATCCGCAGCGAGCTGGGCCCCGAGTTCCAGGACTTCGAGTTCGAGGACCTGAACCCCAAGAACTTCGTCCGCAAGCAGCTCATGGGCGGCCAGGAGGACCCGCTGGGCCTCAAGGAGATGAAGGACACGCTGGACATCCGCTCCGTCCTGGACGACAAGCCCGCGGCGCCGGTCAACGGCCGCAGCGGCAGCGTCAGCTTCGAGAAGTCCGCGCCGGCCCCCGCCTCCACCGGCGCCCCGCTGGCGCCCGGCGAGCGCCCCCCGTTCGACCCCGACGCCACCTGACCGCACCGCGTACGCCCGCCGTTCGGCACCGCGCACGCCCCCTGATGACGCCGCGTACGCCCGCCGTCGCGCACCGCGTTCGGCACCTCCGGCTCCGCGCCACCGCCCCGCCCGGCCACCGGCTGAGCGGGGCGGCGGCGTGTGCGCCGCTATTGTGCTGATTGTTCCCGTGAGCCGTCCGTCACAACGCGCCCCGTCGCGGACCCGGAACGGCCCCGGAGAGCGCCGCGGTACGCCACCATGGGAGCGCGCCACGGCAGGCAAACGTGTGTTTGAGGAGGCCCGGGGATGGACGCGACGAGTCAGGCGGGAGGGGCGACGGTCACGGCCGGCGGCCCGGTGGTCGGCGGACAGGCCGGCCCGGCGGACCCGCTGGTGCCCTACCTGTCCGCCGACTTCCCCTGGTACGGGCTGGACGAGGGCTGGACCGGACGTCGCTTCCTGGTGCAGGCCGGTGCCGGCCCCCGCACCGCGGGCAGCATCGACTACGGCTCGCTCGGCCACGGGGACGAGCCGGCCAAGCAGTACGAGCCGCGTGACGTGCGGAAGTTCGCCGTCGTGGTCACCGTGGCCCGCCGGGACAGCCGCCGCAGCGCCGACAACACCGGCACCCTGGAGGCGACCTCCGCCTCCTCCGCCGCCTGGCTGGCCGGCTCCGGCCTGCTCGCCGCGACCTGGCCCGGGCAGCTGGACCGGGCGCTGCGCCGGGACTGGCTGGACCAGCAGAGCAGCCTCGCCTGGGACCTCGCCGACGATCTGGCGGGCCAGGGCTGGTCCACGCTCAGCCTGCCGGTCAACGGCCTGCCGCAGCCCTTCCGCTACCGCGAGTCCGAGTACGGCTGGGTGCTGGCCGGCGAGGCCCCCGGCGTCCTGCTCGGCGCCTACGGCCGCGGCGTCAGCGCGTACGGCATCGGCTTCTCCACCGTCCCGGACCTGACCGGCTACACCCGGCCGTAGGGCCCGCGGCGGCACCGCGACGGTGCGACGAAGGGCCGGGTGGTCCGGCCACCCGGCCCTTCGTCCGTCACGGCGTCAGAACTTGTTCCTGGGCGTCAGACCCAGCGACATGCCGGACAGTCCGCGCTGGCGGCCGCCGAGCTTGCCGGCCACGGCGCGCAGGGCGGCGCCGGCCGGGGAGTCGGGAGCGGCGAGCACGACCGGGCGGCCGTCGTCGCCGCCCTCGCGCAGCCGCACGTCGATCGGGATCGAGCCGAGCACCGGGACGGTCGCGCCGACGGTGCGGGTGAGCGCGTCCGCGACGGTCTGGCCGCCGCCGGTGCCGAAGACGTCGATCATCTCGTCGCAGTGCGGGCACGGCATGCCGGACATGTTCTCGATCACGCCGACGATCTTCTGGTGGGTCTGCACCGCGATGGTGCCGGCCCGCTCGGCCACCTCGGCGGCGGCCATCTGCGGGGTGGTGACGATCAGGATCTCCGCGTTGGGGACCAGCTGGGCCACCGAGATCGCGATGTCGCCGGTGCCGGGCGGCAGGTCCAGCAGCAGCACGTCCAGGTCGCCCCAGTACACGTCGGCGAGGAACTGCTGGAGCGCGCGGTGCAGCATCGGGCCGCGCCAGACCACCGGGGCGTTGCCCGGGGTGAACATGCCGATCGAGATGACCTTCACGCCGTTCGCCTGCGGCGGCATGATCATGTCCTGGACCTGGGTCGGCCGGCCCTCGACGCCCAGCATGCGCGGCACGCTGTGGCCGTAGATGTCGGCGTCCACCACGGCGACCTTCAGGCCGTCGGCGGCCATCGCGGCCGCCAGGTTGACGGTCACCGAGGACTTGCCGACGCCGCCCTTGCCGGAGGCGACGGCGTAGACGCGGGTCAGCGTGCCCGGCTTGGCGAACGGGATCTCCCGCTCGGGGGCGCCGCCGCGCAGCAGCTGGGACAGCTCCTTGCGCTGCTCGTCGCTCATCACGTCGAGCTCGACCTCGACGCCGGTCACGCCGGGGACCTTCCCGACCGCCTCGCGCACCCGGGTGACGATGGTGTCGCGCATCGGACAGCCGGAGACCGTCAGGTAGACCGCGACGCGCACCGCGCCGCCCTCGGCGATCTCGACCGATTTCACCATGCCGATCTCGGTGATCGGGCGGTTGATCTCCGGGTCGTTGACGGTCGCCAGCGCCTGGCGTACGGACTCCTCCGTGACGCCGGCCGCGACCTCTGTCTCGTTGGCCATGCCTCGATGGTACGGCGCGGACGGATCCCCTTGACCCGCCGGTAACGTGCCGCGGGTCACAGCGACCCGGTGGCCTCCCGGCGCTCGTCGATCTCCTTGAGCAGGGACTGGAGTTCGGACCGGACGAAGTCGCGGGTGGCGACCTCGCCGAGCCCGTGCCGCAGGGCGGCGACCTCGCGGGTCAGGTACTCGGTGTCGGCGATGTTGCGGTCGCTGCGGGAGCGGTCCTGCTCCATGTTGACCCGGTCCCGGTTGTCCTGGCGGTTCTGCGCCAGCAGGATCAGCGGGGCCGCGTACGAGGCCTGCAGGGACAGCGCCAGGGTCAGGAAGATGAACGGGTACTCGTCGAAGCGGGCGCTCGCCGGCAGCAGGGTGTTCCACGCTATCCAGACGACGACCACCACCGTCATCCAGACGATGAACCGCCCGGTGCCGAGGAAGCGGGCGATCCGTTCGGACAGGACGCCGAAGGCCTCCGGGTCGTAGGAGGGCAGCGAGAGCAGGCCGGGCCGCGCGGTGCGCGGCTGGTCGAGCCGGGCGCGGCCGGTGCCGGTGATCGGCACGCTGTCCGAGCGCCGGTCCCGGCCGCCCTCGCGGGTGCGCAGCTCGCGCAGCTGACGCAGCTGGCGCAGTTCGCCCTGGAGGCGCCGGCGCGCGGAGTCGTCCGGCCGTCCGCCGCGGTCACCGTCCACCGGTCACCCCTTCGTTCTCGTCGTCGTGGTCCTCGTCGTGGGCGTGCAGCGCGGCGTCGCGCCAGTCGTCCGGCAGCAGGTGGTCGAGCACGTCGTCGACGGTCACCGCGCCGAGCAGGTGGTCAGCCTCGTCGACGACCGGTGCGGCGACCAGGTTGTAGGTCGCCAGGTAGCTGGTGATCAGCGACAGCGGGGTGTCCGGCGGCAGCGGGTCCAGGTCGTCGTCCACCAGCGAGCCGACCAGGACGTACGGCGGTTCGCGCAGCAGCCGCTGGAAGTGCACGGTGCCCAGGTAGCGGCCGGTCGGGGTCTCGTTCGGCGGGCGGCAGACGAAGACCTGCGCGGCCAGCGCGGGCTTGTGGTCGCTGACCCGCACCCTGGCCAGCGCCTCGGCGACCGTCGCGTCCGGCTCCAGCACGATCGGCTCGGTGGTCATCAGGCCGCCGGCGGTGTCCTCCTCGTACGTCAGCAGGCGGCGCACCGGCGCGGCCTCGTCCGGCTCCATCAGCTGGAGCAGCCGCTCGGCCTCGTCGCCGGGCAGCTCGGAGAGCAGGTCGGCGGCGTCGTCCGGGTCCATCGCCTCCAGGACGTCCGCGGCGCGCTCCTCCTGGAGCTTGCCGATGATCTCGACCTGGTCGTCCTCGGGCAGCTCCTCCAGGACGTCGGCCAGCCGCTCGTCGTCGAGGGCGGCGGCGACCTCGGCCCGGCGCTTGGCGGACAGGTGGTGCAGCACGCTGGCGAGGTCGGCGGGGCGCAGCTGCTCGAAGGTGGCGAGCAGGTTGGCCGCGCCCTGGTCCTGCTCGGGCAGCGAGAAGCCGGTGACGTCCTGCCAGTCCAGGGTGAGCCGTTCGCCCTTGCCCTTGCGCAGCCGGCCGGCCCGGCCGACCTGGACGAAGACCTTGCTGATCTCCCACTCGCGCAGCCGGGTCTGCACCATGCCGACGTCCAGCACGGTGACCTCCTCACCGGTCTTGGACCAGGTGACGGTGCGGTCCAGCAGTTCGGCGAGCACCAGGGTCTCGGAGGGGCGCTGCTCGAAGCGGCGCAGGTTGATCACGCCGGTGGTGAGCACCTGGCCGGACTCCAGGCTGGTCACCCGGGTCATCGGCAGGAAGATCCGGCGCCGGCCGACCACCTCCACCACCAGGCCCAGCACGCGCGGCGGGCGGCCGCCGAGCCGCAGCGACACGACCACGTCCCGGACCCGCCCGACCTGGTCGCCGTTCGGGTCGAAGACCGCGATGGCGGACAGATGGGAGATGAAGACCCGGGTGCCTGGCCCTGCCATGGACTCCCTCGACTCGCTCGACGCCGTACCGGGTGCGCCGGGGGCGCACCCGCGGCCAAGGCTACCCGCGTGTTCCGGGCCCGGCCGGGAGGCACGGTAGTCGCCGGACGAGTCCTGGGCGTGAACCTTTAACGGCGCTTGAACAGCAGTTTGGGCAGGCCGGCCGGGATCGGGCGGCGGGTGGTGGCCGGGGTGGGGACGGGTTCGGCGGCGTGCGAGCCGTCCGGCATCGCCCCGGGGCGCTCGGTGAGCGGGCCGGTCGGCTCCAGCCGCAGCACCCGGCACTCGCGGGCCCAGCGGTCGGTGATGGCGTCGGTGTCGGGCGCGTTCAGCCGCTTCCCCTTGAGCTCCTCGACGGCGCCCAGCCAGGCCTCGCTGCGCGGGGCCGGCTCGACCACCCGCGCGGTCCAGCCGGTCAGCCGGCCGCCCTTGTCCTTGCTGCGGACGGTGACCACGGCCCCGGCGCCGGGCTCCAGGCCGTGCAGCGGCTGCTCGCCGCCCCCGCCGACCACCACGACCGCGCCGTCGTGCCAGGCGTGCCACAGCGGCCGGGCCTGCTCCTGCCCGTCCGCGCGCACCCAGAGCAGGCCGGACTTCTTCGCGGCCTCCTCCAGCAGGGCCTGGTCGAGGAAGTCGTCGGCGGTCGCGGCGGCGGGCGTACGGTCCATGGCGGACAGCGTACGGCTTGCGGCGTCCAGCGGGTGTCTCAGTCCCCGGGCGACAGTTCCATTGTGCCGCCACGGGCCTTACCGTATGACCGCCCCGCCCCCGCGAACCGAACCAGCAAGGAGCGCCGTGTCCGCCGCCCGGCCCGCGACCGCCCCCGCCACGTCCCCCGCCGCCACGTCCCCGGCCGCCACGTCCCCGGCCGCCGCTCCCACGAGTGCCGGCCACCGTCCGGCGCACCCGCTGCCCACCCTCGACCTGCTGCTGCTCGCCGTCTCCATCGGCGGCATCTCGCTGTCCGGCCCGCTGATCAGCGCCACCGCCGCGCCCGCACTGGCGATCGCCTTCTGGCGCAACGTCATGTCGGTCGGCGTCCTCGGCCCCTACGCGCTGCTGCGCCACCGCGCCGAGCTGCGCGGGATCGGCCGGCGGGCGCTGCTGCTCGCGGTGGCCGCCGGGGCGCTGCTCGCCGTGCACTTCGCGCTGTGGATGCCCAGCCTGCGGATGACCTCGGTGGCCTCGGCCACCGCCCTGGTCACCACCACCCCGCTGTGGACCATCCTGCTGATGCGGCTGATGGGCGTCCGGGCGCCGAGGCTGGTCTGGCTCGGCACGGCCGTCGCCTTCGCCGGCGTGCTGGTGCTGACCGGCGTCGACCTCTCGCTCTCCCCGCGCGCGCTGCTCGGCGACGCACTCGCGCTCGGCGCCGGCCTGGCCGGGGCCGGGTACATGCTGCTGGGCGCCGAGGTCCGCAAGACCGTCAGCACCACCGCGTACACCCTGGTCTGCTACGCCACCACGGCGGCGGTGCTGCTGGGGATCTGCCTGGTCGCCGGGACGCCGCTGGTCGGCTGGCCGGCCGGAGTGTGGTGGCAGATCGTGCTGCTGATGGTCGTCGCCCAGCTGCTCGGCCACTCGCTGAGCAACCGGGTGGTGCGCAACCTCGGGCCGTCGATCACCTCCACCGCGATCCTGCTGGAGACCCCGGGCGCGGCGCTGATCGCCGCCGTCTGGCTGGGCCAGTGGCCCCCGGCGGCCGCCTACCCGGCGGTGGTGCTGATCCTGCTCGGCCTGGTCCTGGTCGCCCGCGGCGGGCGGCGCTGAACGGCGGCGTCGAAGGGCGGTGCTGAACGGCGGCGCGGACGGAGCCGGCCGCCGCGGTCAGAGCCAGCCGTTGCGGCGGAAGCCCCGGTACATCCCGACGCAGATCAGCACGATCGCGCTCAGCACCATCGGATAGCCGTACTCGTGGTGCAGCTCGGGCATGTACTCGAAGTTCATGCCGTACACGCCGGTGATCATGGTGGGCACCGCGAAGATCGCCGCCCAGGCGGTGATCTTGCGCATGTCCTCGTTCTGCGCCACCGAGACCTGCGCCAGGTTCGCCTGCAGCAGCGAGTTCAGCAGCTCGTCGAAGCCGTGCACCTGCTCGGCGACCCGGGCCAGGTGGTCGGCGACGTCCCGGAAGTACTTCTGGATGTCCGGGTCGACCAGCCGCTGGAGCGGCTCGGACAGCTGCTGCATCGGACGCAGCAGCGGCACCACGGCGCGCTTGAACTCCAGCACCTCGCGCTTGAGTTGGTAGACCCGGCCGACGTCGGCGCTGCGCCCGCCCTTGGCCGAGAAGACGCCGTACTCGATCTCGTCCACGTCGTTCTGGAGCCGCTCGGCGACCAGCAGGTAGTTGTCCACCACGTGGTCGGCGATCGAGTGCAGCACCGCCGCCGGGCCCTTGGCGAGCAGCCCGGCCTCGTCCGCGTCGGCCTCCAGTCGGTGGCGCAGCTCCTGCAGCGAGCCGTGGCCGCCGTGCCGGACGGTGATCACGAAGTCCCGGCCGGCGAAGACCATCAGCTCACCCGTCTCCACCACCTCGCTGGTGGGCGTCAGCTGGTCGTGCTCCACGTAGCGGATGGTCTTGAAGACGGCGAACAGCACGTCGTCGTAGCGCTCGACCTTGGGCCGCTGGTGCGCGTGCACCGCGTCCTCCACCGCGAGCGGGTGCAGGCCGAAGCGCTGGGCGATCCCCTCGAACTCGGCCTCGGTCGGCTCGTGCAGCCCGATCCAGCTGAACGAGCCTTCGCCCTCGGGGAGTTGGTGGGCGGCCTTGACCTGCCGGGCGGCCTCGCGCGGGCTGCACGTCTCGCCCCTGCGCTTGCCGTGCTGGTAGACCGCGCAGTCCACGACCGCCGAACCGGCGTCCTCGGGCAGGACGGCGAAGACCCCGGACGCACCGCGGCGGCGGTTGGTGCGGACGGCGGCGCGCAGGGTGTTGATCATCGACATGGCAGGCTCCCAGAGGCAGGAACCGTCGCGCGGCGGCGCGGAAGCGAGAACGTTCGGCCGCGGTACGACGGCGGAGAACACCGGTGAAACGGGGATGAAAGTGCTCTCCCGGCCGGTCCGTCCGCCGTGGGGCCCGTGCCCGGGGCTACCGCGGCTGATTCAGCCGATTGGGCCTGCGGGGCGCGGGGTACGGGGAAGTCGGGGCCGGGCAGAGCTGCCGGTACTGCATGGTCGGCCGGTATCCACCGCAACCACCTCCTTCGCGCCGCCGCCCCGGGACGAAACGATCCCGGTGGCCAGTCGCTCACCCTAACATCTGACCGGGCGTCGAAGCCGGGGGGTTCCCAGAGGTTTCCGAAGCCTTTACGGGATCCTGGTGCGGCCCGCCGCGACCGCCTCCGCACCCGCCCGCACGCGGCCCGCCGACCCCCGGGGGTTACGCTCACCGGCATGGCGCACGACTTCCCGCCCTTCGGCGACCCCCACGGCGGCACTTCCCCGGAGCTCTCCCGGGAGGCGGTGCTGGCGGCCGTCGAGGCCCGGCTGATCTCCACCTTCGGCGAACCGGGCGGCCGCGCCGCGGTCACCTTCCTCGGCGCCGACCGGATCGAGGTGCTGCGCTTCGGCCCCGACGCCGAGGGCCTCGTGCGGTACGCCACCCTCGGCATGTCCGCCGCGCCGATGGCCGACCCGACCTCGCCGGTCGCCGACCAGGTGCGCGGCCCGCGCGCCGAACTGGTGCTGACCGTCCGGGGCGGGCGCGACAGCGTGCTGCGCACCCTGGCCACCCTCGCCGCCACCCCGCAGGTCGAGGGCCTGGTGGTGGCCCCGGGCGGCTCGCTGGACCTCGGCTCCCCGCTCTGGGACGGTGCGCCCTTCACCTCGGTGCTCGCGGCCGAACCGGGCGGCCTGGTCGAGGACCTGGAGCTCGCCGATCCGGCCGATCCGGTCCGCTTCCTGCCGCTGCTGCCGATGACGCCCAACGAGGCGGGCTGGAAGCGGGTGCACGGCGCGGCCGCGCTCCAGGAGCGCTGGCTCGACCAGGGCGCCGACCTGCGCGACCCGGGCCGGCGCGGCGTCCGGCTGGACTGACCGACCGGCCGGCTGACGCGGGATCAGGCAGGGCGTGAGCCCCGGCCCGTGAGCCCGCCGCGCGCTCCGGTGCGCCGGAGCACGGACCAAGGGACCCGTGATCCCCCGGTCCGGGGCGGTGGCTCGGCTCAGCGCCCGATCGGCTTCGCCCCGGTGGCCTGCGCCAGCAGCGCCTCGTACACCTCCGGGTCGGTGGTGTGCTCGCCGAGCCGGACGGTCTTGCGGGTGCCGTGGTAGTCGCTGGAGCCGGTGACCAGCAGGCCGAGCTCACCGGCCAGGCCGCGCAGCCGCACCCTGGTCTCCTCGTCGTGGTCGGTGTGGTCGACCTCCAGCGCGGCCAGCCCGGCCGCCGCGAGGTCGGCGATCACCTGGTCGGAGACCGTCCGGCCGCGCTTGACCGCGCCCGGGTGGGCGAACACCGGCACGCCGCCGGCCGCCCGGACCAGCCGCACCGCCGCGACCGGATCGGTCTCGTGCTTGCGGACGTCCGCCCGCCCGCCGTTGGCCAGCCAGTCGGCGGTGAAGGCGTCCGAGACGGTGGCCACCACGCCCGCCTCGACCAGCGCGCTGGCGATGTGCGGCCGCCCGACCGATCCGGCCCCGGCGATCCGCTGCACCTGCTCCCAGGTGATGTCCGCGCCGAGCTCCCGGCAGCGCTCCACGATCGCCCGCCCGCGCCGGAACCGGTCGGTGCGCACCAGGTCCCGCTCGCGCGCGAACTCCGGCTCCCGCGCGTCGAACAGGTACGCCAGCAGGTGCATGCTGATGCCGTCCACGGCGCAGGAGAGCTCGGCGCCCGGGACGACGGTCAGCCGGCTGCCCGCGGGCAGCGCGGCCACCGCCTCGGCGGCCTCGGCGTGGCCGGACACGGTGTCGTGGTCGGTCAGCGCCACCACGTCGAGGTCCGCGGCGACGGCCGCCGCGACCAGCTCGGCCGGGCTGTCGGTGCCGTCGGAGGCGTTGCTGTGGGCGTGCAGGTCGATGCGCACGGATCGGACTCCCGGGGGCTCGTGGATGCCGCCCAGGATAGGCCAGCCGCCGGGGCCCGTCCGGTGGATCCTCGCCGGGCCCGCGACGCCGACGAGATCCGCTAACCGAGCAGCCGGGGGGAGAGCGCCCCGCAGGGCAGCAGGTCCAGTTCGGCGCCCGCCTCGCGCAGGTCGGTCAGCACCAGCTCGTCGTACATGACCAGCGCGGACTGCTCGGGCCACGCGACCGCCCAGAGCCAGAGCCCGCGGGCCTCGCCGGCGAACACCGCGCGGTCGGCCGGGGCGTCCGGGACGTGGAACATCGGGGTGGGCCGCCCGGCGGCCATCAGCTTGGCGTCGGCGGGCTTGTAGAGGCCGACGGAGTCGCCCGGGTCGGGCCCGGGCAGGCCCGCGTAGCGGGCACCGAGGCCGACGCCCAGCTCCTCGGCGATCAGCACCAGCTCGCCGAAGCCGCCGAGCGGGGCCGGACCGGAGCAGGCGACGGCGGTGGCCCGGGCGCCGGAGACGTCGTCGCCGACGTGGGCGATGCCGGTGTAGAGCCAGCCGACCGGGAGCGGCCAGGGCAGCCAGACCGGGACCTGGGAGCGGGCGACGGCGACGCCGAGGGCCTCCACACTCGGCGGCAGTACGGGCTGCATCGGGTGCACGGCTCCGTGCCGGTCGCACTGCCAGGTGTCTGAGAACAGACCGGGGGCGCGGACCCGACCGGCGCACCTCGGGCAGCTTGGCTCGCCCCTCATAGCCGTCAACGCTCCTCCCTCCGGACCGCCGCGTCAAGGACGATCACCCGTACGGAGGGCTCGGCGGCACCTGTCGGTGGCGGACGCCCGAACCGGCACCGGGTGGGCGCGGCGCGGGCGGTTCCCGTTGGGGGATGTCCCGTCCCGGGCGGCGGCAAACGTCCGGGGCGCCGGGCCCGGACACACTGACGCCCCGTCATCGGCGAATGCGGTGACGGGGCGTCAGTCGGGTATCGGAACGTCCGGATCGGACGCTCCCGGCTCGTCGGCGGCGGGTGAGGGCTCCGGGGCGGAGGCGCCGCGCAGGGTCAGACGGTCGGGCACGGGCGGATGAGCAGGCGCTCGCCGGTGCGGGCGGCGGCGTCGACGACCTCGCGCACGGTGGCGGCGTCGGCGATCAGGCGGTCGGCGGCGGAGCCGTTGGTCTCGTCGAGCCGGACGATCTCGAAGCGCATGGTCTTCGTCATGGGCGTCTCCTTTCCTGGCCCCGCGGGGCGGGGCGGTCGCGGCTGAGTCGGTATCAGCCCTTTCGGGGTCCTGCGGATCCGGCGGTGAGGCCGGGCCGGGCGGGTCGTAGTCGCGGGTGCGGCGGTCTGCTGCGGCAAGGGCCCCCCTTGCTTGCCTGGTGCGTCCAGTGCCTCGTGAACCACGGTGAGGTGGCGGTGCTACCGGGCCGTTGCCCGTCCGTGAAGTCCAGGTTTCGGGTGATCGGCGCCGAGCGGAAGGCCGGCGATGATTCCCGGACAGAATCAAAGATTACCGTAACTAACGAATTTTGTCCTGTGTTGAAGCCGATCGAAGTCGAAGAAGTGGTACAGACCACCTTTGGCGGATCGGGGGAACCGGACCGGGCCGGCGGGCGTCGGTGCCGGTCGCGTCAGCCCCAGAACGCGGTCAGCGCCTCGGCCGTGGCGGCCGGCCGCTCGGCGTTGGGGGAGTGGCCGGCGTCCGCCACCACCACCCGGCGGGCACCCAGCCGCTCGGCCATCGCGGTCTGCTCCGGTACCGGCCAGGCGTAGTCCCGCACCCCGGACAGCACCAGCAGCGGCAGCCCGGCGGTGGCGGCGGCCAGCTCCGCCACCCGGTCCGGCGCGGCCACCAGGTGGCCGCCGGTGACGGACAGCGACCGCGGCACGTTGGCCAGCCAGCGCCGGTGCAGGAACTCCGCGACGGCGGGCTCCAGGCTCGGCCGCGGCTGCCCGCTCTGCGCCTCCAGCTGCCGCATGACCTGCCAGATCTGCTCCAGGTCCATGCCCTGCAGGGCGTCCAGCAGCAGCTTGGTGCGGGCCGCCTCGGCCGGGTCGATCGCGCCCGGACCGGTGGACATCAGGGTCAGCGACCGCCAGGGCAGCGGGCCCTCGGCGGCCGCGGCGAGCACCGCCTCGCGCACCACCTGGCCGCCGAAGGAGTGCCCCAGCAGGTGCAGGGGCGTGCCGTCGGCGGCCAGCGCCGCGGTCAGCGCCCGTACGTCGGCGCCGAGCGCCCCGACGCCGTACGCCGCCGGGTCGTCCGGGCCGCCGGTCTCGTACTGCCCGCGCTGGTCCACGGCCGTCACCCGGTACCCGGCGGCCGCCAGCGGCTCCAGCAGCGCGATGAAGTCCTCCTTGCTGCCGGTGAACCCCGGTACCAGCAGCGCCGAGCCGCGCACCGGCCCGGCCGGCTCCGCCCGCAGCGCCGCGAACTCCCCGCGCCCGGTCACCACCCGCACGGCCCGCGCGCACCCGGGCAGCGTCAGAAACGGCGGCGTGCTCATCGGCAGTTCTCCCTGCTGTCCTACCGGCGGCCCGCCGGGCCGCCGGTGACTCCTCGACGCCCCGAGCCTAGGGCGTGTCCGACGACTGCCGCCGGGTGGGCGACGCGCCCCGCCCCGGCGGCCGGGAGGTGTCCCCGCCGCCGCCTCGCGACGCGGGCATCCCGATGCCGCGCCCCGATCCGACGCGAACCGTCGGGCACGCCCCGGGGTCCGTCCGGTCGATCCGGCCGGGCGAGGCCGAGGGGGCGGGGAACGCCGAGGGGGCGGACCCGGCCGGGTGGCCTGGCCCGCCCCCTCGGGGGAGACGCGGGGTCTCAGCTCTCCGGGGTGGCCTCCACCGGCGCGGCGACCTTGCGGGCGCGGGTGCGCTTGCGCGGGGCCGGGACCTCGCCGGCCTCGCCGGCCTCGCCGGCCTCGCCGGCCTCGCCGGCCGGGGCCTGCGGGGCGGTCTCGGCGACGGCCTTCGGCTTGCGGGCCCGGGTGGCCTTCTTGACCGGGGCCGGGGCCTCGGTGGCGGCGGCCTCGACGGCCGGAGCCGCCTCGACGGCCTCCGCCTTCGGCTTGCGGGCGCGGGTGGCCTTCTTCGCCGGGGCCGGAGCCTCGGCGGCGGCCTCGACGACCGCGACGGCCTCGGCGGCGGCCTCGGTGGTCTCGGCCTTCGGCTTGCGGGTCCGGGTGCGGGTGGCCTTCTTCGCCGGAGCCGGGGCCTCGGTGGCCGCCTCAGCGGCAACCTCGACGACCGGGGCGGCCTCGGCGGCGGCCTCGGTGGCCGCTTCGGTGGTCTCGGCCTTCGGCTTGCGGGTCCGGGTGCGGGTGGCCTTCTTCGCCGGGGCCGGAGCCTCGGCGACCGCCTCGACGGCGGCCTCGACGACCGCGACGGCCTCGGCCGCGACGGCCTCGGCGACCGGAGTCGCCTCGACCGCCGCCACGGCCTCGGCCGCGGCGGCACCGC
>NZ_JBEXWT010000081.1:0-41889 GCF_040629945.1 Kitasatospora sp. NPDC005856
GGGCCGGCTCGGCCCGGTCGGCTGGTCGGCCGTGCTGCTCGCCGGGGCCGCGGTCGGGTACGGCGCGGTGGTGCTGCGACGGCGCCGCTCCGGCGGCTGATCCCCGCCGCCGCGGCCGGTCGGAGTGCCCGGTCTCAGTCCTGGGTCCGGGCGCTCCCCTTCCCCGTCGCCTTCTCCTTCCTCCCGGCCCGGACGGCCCGCTGCGCGGTGTCCGCCTCGGCCGCCGCCTCCGCCTTGTCGGCCGCCTCCAGCAGCGTCCGCCCGTGCGCCCTGGTCCGTTCCCGGGCGGCCCGCGGGTCGGCGGTCGCCGTCCAGGCCACGCAGTACATCAGCAGCCGGGAGACGAAGTTGATCCACAGCAGCAGCGCCACCGGCGTGGCGAACGCCCCGTAGAGGCTCCGTCCGGCGACCGAGCCCAGGTAGGAGGCGAGCAGCAGCTTCAGCAGCTCGAAGCCGACCGAGCCGATCAGCGCGCCCTGCACGAGGTCCCGGCGGCGCTGGTCGGTGATCCCGGGGAAGGGTGCCAGCAGGTAGGCGAAGAGCAGCATGTCGCACGCTATGGCGATCAGCACGCCGATGGTGGTCAGCAGGTACCCGCTGCCCAGGCCGATCGCGTCGGCGAGCCGGCCGGCCAGGGTGGTCCCGGCGGCGGAGGCGGCCAGCGAGAACAGCGACACCAGGCCGAGGCCGGCCAGCACCGCCACGTCCCAGGCCTTGCGCAGCACCGGGTTGCCCTCCTCCTGGGGCAGCTGCCACAGGTCCCGGATCGAGGTGCGCATGGTGTCCACCCAGCCGAGGCCGGAGATCAGCAGCAGCGCTCCGCCGACCAGTCCGACGGTGCCCGCGTTGGACACCAGGGCGGGCAGGTTGAGCGCGTCCGAGAGCCCCGGCAGCTGGTCGGCGACGTGCTCCTGCAGCTCGTGCACCCGGCTGTCGCTCAGCGCCGCGGCGGCGATCGCCAGGCCCACCGTGAGCAGTGGGAACAGGGCGAGGAAGCCGAAGAAGGTGACGGCGCCGGCCAGCCGGTTGCCCCGGGCGGCGGAGAAGTACTCGTACACCCGGTACGGGCGGCTGCGCAGCACCCGGGCCACGAGCGGGCCGACGACCGGCAGACGGGTCAGGAAGTCCACCCACCGGTTATACCGGCCCATCCCCCGAACGGGTGTCAGGCCGTGCTCACCGCTTGACGAGTCGGCGGGCCTTGGCGAGGGCGCGGACGGCCTGGTAGGCCCCGTAGCGGCCGTGGCTGAGCAGTTCGGTGCGCACGCCGTCCACGCCGGCCGGCGGCCGGTAGCCGGCCGGCCGCAGCCGGGCGCAGTGCTCGGCGGCCCGGCGGAAGTACTCGCGGCGGTCGCCGGACGGGACCCGGCCGGGCTTGGAGACCACGGTGTTGAGGTGGTGCAGCATCCGGCCGTAGACGACCGGGCGCCAGCGCTCCAGGTCGGGGCGGCGGTCGAGGAAGGCGAAGACCAGGTCGTACTGGGCGAACACGTCGAAGTGCTTGCGGCTGGCGGTGGCCAGGATGTTGCCGCCCTCCTGGCGCTGGCGGTAGTGCACGCCGACCCGGTCGAGCAGGGTGATCCGGGCGGCGGCGAGCAGCGCCGGGTACGTCCAGGGGGTGTCCTCGTAGTAGCCGGCCGGGAAGACCAGCCGCTGCTCGGTGACGAAGTCGCGGCGGTAGGCCTTGTTCCAGACGACCTGGAGCAGGTCGAGCAGGTCGGGGCGGGCGTCGAGGTCGAAGACGTCCGGGGAGGCGGCGCCGAAGACGTGCGCGGAGGCGGCCCGGGTGATCCGGCCGTCGGCGTAGGTGCGGGCGTAGTCGTAAACCAGGATGTCCGGGTCACCCGTGGCGGTGAGGCGCTCGTCGATGCCCTTCAGCAATCCGGGGGTGAGTGTGTCGTCGCTGTCGAGGAAGACCACGTAGTCCCCGGTGGCGACCTCCAGGCCGGCGTTGCGGGCCCGGCCGAGGCCGACGTTCTCCGGCAGGTGCAGCACCCGGACCCGGGCGTCGGCGGCCGCGGCCTCGTCCAGCAGGGCGCCGCAGCGGTCCGGGGAGCGGTCGTCCACGGCGATCAGTTCGAAGTCCGGGCCGTCCTGGGCGAGCACCGAATCGAGGCACTCGGAGAGGTAGTCCTGGACCTGGTACACGGGGACGATCACGCTGAAACGGGACACGGACCCAGCGTAGTGGTCCCCGGGTGGGCGAGGTCCCCGGAGGTAGGATCGGGGGCGCACGTACGCACCGATCCAAGTGCGGCCAGGCCCCGTACGGGCTGCCACGCTCCTCCAGAGAAAGGCCTGCGTAGCCGATGGCTCCCCGCCTCTCCATCGTCGTCCCGATCTACAACGTCGAGCGCTACCTCGTCGAATGCCTCGACTCGATCGCCGCCCAGACCTTCACGGACTTCGAGTGCGTCATGGTCGACGACGGTTCGAAGGACGGCAGCGCGGCGCTCGCCGAGGCGTACGCGGCGAAGGACTCCCGGTTCCGGCTGGTCCGGCAGGTGAACAAGGGCCTCGGCGCGGCCCGCAACACCGGCATCCGGCACATCGACCCGGACTCCGAGTTCCTGTGCTTCGTGGACAGCGACGACTCGATGCCGCCGAGCGCGTACGAGCTGATGATCAACACGCTGGACGAGACCGGCTCGGACTTCTGCACCGGCAACGTGCTGCGCTTCCGCGCCGTAGGCTACTACCAGTCCGGCGGCCACCTGAAGCCGTTCAAGGAGACCAGGCTCAAGACCCACATCACCGAGGTCCCGGCGCTGGTCACCGACCGCACCGCGTGGAACAAGGTGTACCGCCGCTCGTTCTTCGACGCGGCCGACCTGCTCTACCCCGAGGGCATCCTGTACGAGGACGCGCCGGTCAGCGTCCCGCACCACTACCTGGCCAAGAGCGTGGACGTGCTCTCCGAGCCGATCTACCACTGGCGCGAGCGCGAGGTCGGCGAGATGTCGATCACGCAGATGCGCACCAACCCCAAGGGCCTGATCGACCGGGTCTCCTCGGTCGAGCTGGTGCGCGCCTGGCTGATGAGGCAGACCGAGCCGCGCTTCGCCGAGTACCTGCGCTCCTACGACGAGAACACCCTCGTCGAGGAGATCCCGATGTTCTTCTCGTCCCTCGTGGAGGGGGACAAGGAGTACCGGGACGCCTACCTCCAGCACGTCGGCCGGCTGCTCCGGGCGATCGGCGCCGATCAGGTCAGCCGGCTGCGCGCGCCACTGCGGCTGAAGTTCCACCTGACCCTGTCGGGCCGGATGGACGAGCTGGTCGACCAGATCACCTACGAGCGCGAGAGCGGCGGCGGCGTCCAGGCCCGCGGCCTGCTGCGCCCGTACGCCGACTACCCGTTCCTGCGCGGCGGGCGCAAGAGCGTGCCGGCCGGGGTGCTCAAGCTGGACAACTCGCTGGTCATCCGCAGCCGGCTGTACCGCAGCGCCTGGGAGGACGGGAAGCTGCGGCTGACCGGGCACGCCTACCCGGAGCAGCTGGGCGCGGCCGGCAAGCACGACATGGTCCGCACCCTGGTGCTGCGCGAGACCAAGGGCCGCCGGGTCATCGCGGTGCCGATGAAGACGACGTACAGCCCCGAGGCCACCGCGAGCTGCCAGCACGACCTGTACAGCTGCGACTGGTCCGGCTTCAACGTGGCCATCGACCCGAGGAAGCTCAGGCACCGCGGCCAGTGGCGGGACGGCAACTGGCGCGTCCTGGTGGCCGGCGCGGGCAAGGGCGGGGTCTACAAGGGCCGGATGTCGGCCGGGTGGAGCGACAGCGCGCAGTTCCTCCCGTCGCACTGGGTCGAGCCGGACGTGCGGATCGTGCCGTGGGTCCGGGACAACTTCGTCTACCTCCGGGTGGAGACGGTCAGCGCCCGGGTGACCGGCCTGGCCGCGCAGGGCGACCGGCTGGAGGTCTCGGGCGCGGCCCGCTCCGGCCCGAGCTTCGCCGGGGCGCGGCTGCGGCTCACCCACGCCGAGTCGGACCGCCACGTGGCCTTCCCGCTGGAGCTGGGCACTCCGGTCGGCTCGCTCCAGCCGTTCACCGCCGCCGTCCCGGTCGCCGAGCTGACCGCCGTCCGCGAGGCCTGGGCCGAGCTGGACCCGGTGGCCTCCGAGCGCAGCCGCGACCACTGGAACGGCGCCCTGCTGCTGGCCGACGGCAGCACCGTCCCGCTGGCCTGGGACGACCGCAACGCGCCCGAGCGGCTGCACCTGGCGCTGAACCCGCAGGCCCCGGCCGCCGAGCGCCGGGCGCTCTACTCCAAGCCCTCCCCCGACGGGCACCTCCAGTTCGCCGACCAGGTGCTCCAGCCGCTGGTGGACGAGGTGTCCTCGCGCGGCGCCGACGGCTTCCTGCTGAGCGGCTCGTTCCCGCTGCCCGGCGCGCACCGCTGGGAGCTGGTGGTCCGTCACAAGTGGCGCGAGGAGGAGCACGCCTACCCGGTGGAGATCTCGGACGGCCGGTTCCGCACCGCCCTGCCCGCCGTGCCGACGGCGTCCTTCGCCGGCCGGGTGCCGCTCTCCCGGGGCACCTGGCACGTCGTCTTCCGTCCGGTCGGCGTGTCGGTGCCGGAACTGCCGGACGCCGCCGCACTGGTCACCCCGGACTGCTTCGACGTCCTGCCGGTCGTGGTGGAGTCCCGCGGCAAGCGGATACTGCTGGAGCGCCGCAACCACGACGGCCTGTCGCTGGAGTCGGACTCGGTGCTGCTGCCCGAGGAGCGGGCCGGCTACCGCCAGCGCCAGCTGCAGAGCGTGGACTACCCGGCCGCCCGACGGCTGCCGGTGCGCGACACGGTGCTGTACCACACGGGCAAGTACGGCACGTACTCCGGCTCGCCCCGGGCCGTCCACGAGGAGCTGGTCCGCCGCGGCCTGCCGCTGGAGCACCTGTGGGGCAACGACGACATGCAGGCCGAGCTGCCGCAGAGCGCGACGGCGCTCCGCTACCGCAGCCCGGAGTGGTACGAGGCGCTGGCCACCGCGAAGTACGTCGTGGCCAGCACCCACCTGCCCGACTTCTTCGTCCGCCGTCCCGACCAGGTGGTCGTCCAGACCTGGCACGGCACCCCGCTGAAGCAGATCGGCTTCGACTTCGAGAAAGTCTGGTTCACCGACTCCAAGTACCTCAAGAGCCTGGCCCGGGAGGTCCCGAACTGGAGCCTGCTGGTGGCCGGCAACCGCTGGTCGGCCCCGGTGCTGCGGCGCGCCTTCGACTTCAAGGGCGAGATCCTGGAGAGCGGTTCGCCCCGCAACGACCTGCTGTTCGCGTCCGACCGGGAGAAGACCGCCGAGCAGGTCCGCGAGCGGCTCGGCCTGCCCGAGGGCAAGAAGGTCGTGCTGTACGCGCCGACCTGGCGCGAGGACCGGCGCCGGCCGCAGAACGGCTACCAGATCGACCTGCGGATCGACCTGGCGGCGGCCAAGGACGCGCTCGGCGACGACCAGGTGCTGCTGGTGCGCCGGCACCACCTGATGTGCGGCCAGATCCCGGGCGCCGGCAACGGCTACATCTGGGACGTCGGCAGCTACCCCGACATGGCGGAGCTGCTGCTGATCGCCGACGTGCTGGTGACGGACTACTCGGCGAGCGTGTTCGACTTCGCCGCGACCGGCAAGCCGATCGTGTTCTTCACCTACGACCTGGAGCACTACCGGGACAACCTGCGCGGCTTCAGCCTGAACTTCGAGGCCGAGGCGCCCGGCCCGATGCCGGCCACCTCCGAGGAGCTCGTCTCCGTGCTCGGCCGGGTGGACGAGATCGCGGCCGACTACGAGGAGCGGGCGACCGCGTTCCGCGAGGCGTACTGCGACCTGGACGACGGCAAGGCCTCCGCCCGGGTGGTGGACGCGATGCTCCGCAAGGAGTAGCCGCACCGCGCACGATCCCGGAGGCGCCCGGCACCGGTCCCGGTGCCGGGCGCCTCCGCGTGTTCGGGAACCTTTCGGGGGAATTCCTGGGGAATCCCCCGGGAATCCCTTTCGGGGGAACCTTCGAAGGGCCTTTCGAAGGGCCTTTCGAGGAGCCTTTCGGGGGAGCTCCTCGGGGGATCCTTTCAAGGGGAATGCCGGACGACCGGAACACCGGAACCGGTGCCGAACGGGCGTTCCCGGAAATGCATTCCCCGGAGCATTCGAAAAGGCGTGCAATTGACCCCGGCGCCATTTCTGGATGGGATGTTGGTTTCCCGTCCGAAGGGCTTCCACCGCCATGCCTGTGCTCACGCGGCTGGTGCTGCCGCACGCCGCTCCCCGGGTGGCCGCCGGCCGCCCCGCCGACGACGAGGACGTCGTCTTCGGACTGCTGCGCGCCCGCTGGCACGGCCGCGGCCTGGAACTCACCGGCTTCGCCCGCCCGAACGACCAGGACACCGCCCGCCCCGGCTCCGCCTGGACCTGGCTGACCCTGCGCCACCAGAACCGCTCCCAGCCGCCGCTGCACCTGCGCTCCCGCCCCCGCCGGATGCCCGAGGTCACCGACGACAGCGCCCAGCCCGAGCACAACCACGACTGGTCCGGCTTCACCGCGCTGATAGCACCCGACCGGCTGCGCCGCGGGGACCACTGGCTGCTCGGCGACTGGGGGATCGAGGCCACCCTCTTCACCCGCCCCGGCCCCGCCCGGGTGCGCCGCCGCTACGGCACCCTCGCCCCGCACTGGTGCGGCTCCGGCGAGTACCCGCCGGCCCACTGGGTGGACCACGACGTCCGGCTCCAGCCGTACTTCGCCGACGGCCGGCTGCAACTGCGGCTGGAGCGCCCCGCCGTCCGCATCACCCGCACCGCCCCCGCCCCCGACGGCCTGGACCTGGGCGGGGTCGCCGACGCCTGCCCCTCCGGCACCGTGCTGCGGCTGCGCCACCGGGAGAGCGACGCGGTGGTCGAGCAGCCGCTCGCCCGCACCGGGAACACCTTCACCGTCCGGGTGCCGTACCGGCCGTTCACCGCCGACGGGCGGGGCAGCGGCCGGCTGGAGCACTGGGACGCCGAACTGCTGCGCCCCGACGGCGGAACCGAACAGCTCTGCCTCGACGAGCGCGGCGGCCCGGTGGCCGGCCAGCACCCGCTGCCCGGCGCCCCGGACCGGGTGCTCTACCTGAAGCACCTCGCCGACGGCCGGCTCCAGCTCTGCGTCCAGCCCGCGGCCGGCCTGGTCGACCGGATCGCCGTCCGGGACGGCGGCTTCGAACTGTCCGGCCACTGCCCGGACCCGGCCGCCGACCGGCTGCAGCTGGTGCTGCGGCACTCCGGCTCCGCGAGCGAGGTCCGCACCCCGGTCGACACCGGCCCGGGCGGCCGCTTCCGGGTCCGGGTGCCCGCCGGCCGGACCGGCTCGGACGGCGTCGCGCTGCCGCTGCGCAAGGGCGTCTGGGAGGCCGCCCTGGAGCCGGTCGGCCGCCCCGGGGACGGCCGGCCGCTGCTCGCCGCCCCCGCCGCGCTGCCCGGCGTCCCCGCCGCCACCACCGCCGGCGGCAAGCGGATCCTGCTGCAACGCCGGTGGCACGACACCCTGGTGGTGGACTCCACCCCGGTGCTCACCGCCACCGAGCGCAGCGCCTGGACGCAGCGCCGGCTGCGCACCGAGCGCTACCCCGCCGCCCGCCGCGCGCCGCTGCGCGAGGCGGTGCTGTACGACGTGTTCGGCGGCCGCGGCTACGCCGACTCACCGCGCGCGGTGCACGCCGAACTCGTGCGCCGGGGCGCCCGGTTGGAGCACCTGTGGGTGGTCGACGACGCCCAGGCCGAGCTGCCGCCCGGAATCGTCCCGGTGCGGAGCTGGAGCCCGGAGTGGTACCGCGCGCTGGCCACCTGCCGGTACCTGGTCGGCAACACGCACTTCCCGGACTTCCTGGAGCGCCGCCCCGGCCAGGTCGTCGTGCAGACCTGGCACGGCTCCCTGCTGAAGCGGATCGCCCACGACGTCGAGAGCCCCTGGCTGGCCGACCGCGGCTACCTGGCGGCGCTCGACCGGGAGACCCCGCAGTGGAGCCTGCTGCTCTCCCCCAGCCCGTTCGCCACCCCGATCCTGCGGCGCGCCTTCCGCTACGGCGGCGAGCTGCTGGAGTCCGGCTACCCGCGCAACGACGTGCTCGCCCGACCGGACCCGCGGACCGTCGCCGCCGTCCGCCGCCGGCTCGGCGTCCCCGCGGGCCGGCGGATCGTGCTGTACGCGCCGACCTGGCGCGAGGACCAGCAGCGCGGCGACGGCGACGGCTTCCGGCTCGACCTGCGGCTGGACCTCGACCACGCCCGGCACCTGCTCGGAGCGGACCACGTGCTGCTGGTCCGCCCGCACGCGCACGTGCGCGAACCGCTGCCCGGCGCCGGCGACGGCTTCCTGTACGACTGCGGGGACTACCCCGACCCGCAGGAACTGCTGCTGGTCGCGGACGTCCTGGTGACCGACTACTCGTCGATCATGTTCGACTTCGCCATCACCGGCCGCCCGATGTACTTCTTCACCTACGACCTGGAGCACTACCGCGACACCCTGCGCGGCTTCTCCTTCGACTTCGAGGCGGACGCCCCCGGCCCGCTGCTGCCGACCTCGGCCGAACTGCTCGGCGCGCTGCGCGAACTCGCCGACGGCGACGGCGGACCGCCGCCCGGCCACGCCGAGCGCTACCGGCGCTTCCGGGCCGAGCACTGCGCGCTGGACGACGGCGGCGCGGCCCGCCGGGTGGTCGACCGGATGCTCGGACTCGGCGGTGCGGGGGGCTAGGGCCTGTCCGGCGGACGGGCCTCAGGGGTTCAGCCGAACGGGTGGCTCCGCCAGGGCCGCCAGACCTCGTCCGCGTCGAAGCGGGAGAGCCCGAAGCCCTCCACCCGGAAGTCCGCCCGGAAGTCGCGCGCCTGCTCGTAGGCCTGGTCCAGCACGTCGTCCGACAGGCCGTGGGCGACCGTCACGTGCGGGTGGTACGGGAAGGCCAGCTCGCGGGCCAGCGGGCCGGAGCGGATGTCCGCCTCCAGCAGCCGGCACTCCTGGGCGCCCTCCTCGACCCGGACGTACACCACGGGGGAGACCGGGCGGAAGGTCCCGCTGCCGTGCAGCAGCATCCGGAACGGGCGGTGCGCGGCCGCCACCGCCGCCAGGTGCTCCTCGATCTTCGCCAGCTCCTCGGCGGGCACCTCGGTCGGCGGCAACAGGGTGACGTGGGTGGGTATCGACCGGGCCAGTGGATCCCCGTGCCCGGCCCGGGCGTCCTGGATCGCCGTGCCGTACGGGTCCGGGACGCTCACGGACACGCCGATGGTGACGACCTCGGGGAGGTCGCCACCACCGGGCAGGCGCGTGAGGGGAGTCACCGCTTGGCGGCCGGGAGGAAGCCGATCCGGTCGTACACCGTCTCCAGCGTCACCGACGCCACCTCGCGGGCCTTCGCGGCGCCGATCGCCAGCACCCGGTCCAGCTCCGCCGGGTCGTCCAGGAACAACCGGGTGCGCTCCTGGAAGGGGGTGACCCACTCGGTGAACAGCTCGGCCAGCTCGGTCTTCAGGGCGCCGTACATCTTGCCCTCGAAGTGCTCGACCAGCTGCTCGACCGACTGGCCGCTGAGCGCGGAGTGGACGCGCAGCAGGTTGGAGACGCCCGGCTTCTCCTCCTCGTCGTAGGAGACGACGGTGCCGGTGTCGGTGACGGCGCTCTTGAACTTCTTGGCGCTCGCCTTCGGCTCGTCCAGCAGGCTCACCAGACCCTTGGCCGAGGACGCGGACTTGCTCATCTTCACGCCCGGGTCCTGGAGGTCCATGATCTTCGCCGTCTCCTTGAGGATGTACGGCTTCGGGACCGTGAAGGTCGGGCTGTAGCGGGTGTTGAAGCGCTCGGCGATGTCGCGGGTGATCTCCACGTGCTGGCGCTGGTCCTCGCCGACCGGGACGGCGTCCGCCTGGTAGAGCAGGATGTCCGCGATCTGGAGGATCGGGTAGGTGAACAGGCCGACCGTGGTGCTCTCGGAGCCGTACCGGGAGGACTTGTCCTTGAACTGGGTCATCCGCGAGGCCTCGCCGAAGCCGGTGAGGCAGTTCATCACCCAGGCGAGCTGCGCGTGCTCGGGCACGTGCGACTGGACGAAGAGGGTGCAGTGGTCCGGGTCCAGGCCCGCGCCGAGCAGCTGGGCGGCGGAGACCCGGGTGTTCTCGCGCAGCGTCGCCGGGTCCTGGGGCACCGTGATCGCGTGCAGGTCGACGACCATGTAGAAGGCGTCGTTCTCCTTCTGGAGGTCGACCCACTGGCGCACCGCGCCCAGGTAGTTGCCGAGGTGGAACGAGCCGGAAGTGGGCTGGATGCCGGAGAGCACCCGGGGACGGTCCTTGACCGGACCAGTGACCGCTGCGTTGACCATGCGCGCCATTGTTCCAGTTCCACCGCTCGCTCAGGAAACCTCCGCCCCCGGAGGTTCGGCCAGTGTGACCGCACTCACCCCCACCCGGGCGATCCGCCGGCCCTCGACCTTGGCCACCGTCAGCAGCACCTCGCCGCCGCCCTCGACCGGAACGCGCGCCTGGTCGCCGTCCCGGGGCAGCCGGCCGAGCGCGGCGACCAGGCAGCCCGCCACCGTCTCGTACGGACCCTCGGGCAGGGTGACGCCGGTCTCCTCGGCGAAGTCGCCGAGGTTGAGCAGACCGTCCAGTTCCATGCCGCCGCCCGCCAGCCGGCGGGTGGGAGCGCCCACCGGGTGGTCGTACTCGTCCCGGATCTCGCCGATGACCTCCTCGACCAGGTCCTCCAGGGTGACGATCCCGGCGGTGCCGCCGTACTCGTCCACCACGATGGCCAGGTGGTGGCCCTCCCGGCGCATCTCGCCCATCGCCTCCAGCACCAGCTTGGTGCCGGGCAGCAGCTTGACCGGGCGGGCCAGGTCCCGGACCTTGACGGCCTGCTCGCCGCGCGCGCCGTACAGGTCGCGGACGTGGACGAAGCCGACCACCGCGTCGGCGCTGCCCTCGACCACCGGGTAGCGCGAGTGCGGGGAGGTGTCGGCCTGGTGCCGTACGGCGGCCAGCGGGCGCTCGGCGTCCAGGAAGGTCACCTCGGTGCGCGGGACCATCACCTCGCGCAGCTGGCGTTCTCCGGCGGAGAACACATCGGCGATCAACGCCCGTTCGTCGCTTCCGAGTTCGGTGTTGGCGGCGACCAGGCCGCGCAGCTCCTCGGAGCTCATCGAACCGCGGCCCGCCGTCGGGTCGCCGCCGAGCAGCCGGACCATCAGGTCGGTGGAGTGGCCGAGCAGCCAGATCACCGGCCGCAGCACCACCGACATCACGTCCACCACCGGGGCGGCGATGACGGAGATGGACTCGGCGCGCTGCAGGCCGATCCGCTTGGGGGTCAGCTCGCCCAGCACCAGCGAGGCGTAACTGATCACCAGGGTGAGGCCGACCAGGGCCACCGCGTCGGCCACGCCCTCGGACAGCCCGGCCCGGACGAACAGCGGGGCGACCTTGCCGGCCAGGGTGTCCGCGCCGAAGGCGGCCGACAGGAAGCCCATGCAGGTCACCCCGACCTGGACGGCGGCCAGGAAGCGGTTGGGGTCCGCGGCCAGGTGCGCGGCCCGCGCCGCGCGCCGGGTGCCGCGCGCCTCCAGCGTCCGGATCTGGCCCTCGCGCAGCGAGATCAGCGAGATCTCGGCGACGTTGAACAGCCCGCCCAGCAGGATGAAGACGAGGACGAGCGCGGCGTCCCCGAGTGTTTCGTTCACAGCGGGCCAGTGTAGGGCGGCCGCCACCCGCCGGAGCCGGACACGACGGCGGCCCGCCGCTTCCGGGAGGGAAGCGGCGGGCCGCCGGTGAAGCCGTGCGGGGCGGGCTCAGATGAGGCCCAGCTCCTGGACCGCGTCGCGCTCCTCGACCAGCTCCTGGACCGAGGCGTCGATGCGGGCGCGCGAGAAGTCGGAGATCTCCAGGCCCTGGACGATCTCGAACCGGCCGTCCTTGGTGGTGACGGGGAAGGAGGAGATCAGGCCGGCCGGAACGCCGTAGGAGCCGTCGGAGACGACACCCATCGAGGTCCAGTCGCCCTCGGCGGTGCCGTTGACCCAGGTGTGCACGTGGTCGATGGCGGCGTTGGCGGCCGAGGCGGCCGAGGAGGCGCCGCGGGCGTCGATGATGGCGGCGCCGCGCTTGGCGACGGTCGGGATGAAGTCGTTCTCCAGCCAGGCCAGGTCGCTGCCGACGGCCTCGAAGGCCGGCTTGCCGGCGATCTCGGCCTGGAAGACGTCCGGGTACTGGGTCGCGGAGTGGTTGCCCCAGATGGTGACGCGCTTGATGTCGGAGACCACGGCGCCGGTCTTGGCGGACAGCTGGCCGACGGCGCGGTTGTGGTCCAGGCGGGTCATCGCGGTGAAGCGCTCGGCCGGGACGTCCGGGGCGTTGCGCTGGGCGATCAGGGCGTTGGTGTTGGCCGGGTTGCCGACGACCAGGACCTTGATGTCGTCCGCGGCGTGGTCGTTGATGGCCTTGCCCTGCGGGCCGAAGATGCCGCCGTTGGCCTGGAGCAGGTCGCCGCGCTCCATGCCCGCGGTGCGCGGACGGGCGCCGACCAGCAGCGCGACGTTGGCGCCGTCGAAGGCCTCGTTCGGGTTGTCGGTGATCTTGATGTCGCGCAGCAGCGGGAAGGCGCAGTCGACGAGCTCCATGGCGGTGCCCTCGGCGGCCTTGAGGCCCTGCGGGATCTCCAGGAGGCGCAGGTTCACCGGCACGTCGGCGCCGAGCAGGTGGCCCGAGGCGATGCGGAAGAGCAGCGCGTAGCCGATCTGGCCGGCCGCTCCGGTGATGGTGACGTTGACGGGGGTGCGGGTCATTTCTACCTTCTCCAGCAAATCGCCAGGCGCCCCAGGCACACCGGCACTGGAGCCAGGATGATCTCTCTCGACGTCGAGAGACCGGCGTCAGGTTATCGCAAAGGGAAGCGTACGCCGGGTGTCCCGGCGTGGCTGATGCGTCACAGCAGGCAGATGCGTGACGGAAGCAAGGCGGCCCCCGCCCGGGCCCTGGATTTCCATGGTGCCGGGCGGGGGCCTCGCAGGCCCGCGGATCAGTGCCGGGGTCGGCCCATCAGCTGGCCGATGTTGTCGAGCAGGGGGATCTGCAGCCACGGGTTCGGCTGCGCCACCAGGGTCAGCAGCACGATCGAGATGCCCAGGAAGCTCAGCACGATCACGTCGGTGAAGCGGCTGCGCACCGCCAGCATCCCGACCTCGGGCAGCACCAGCCGCAGCACCGCCCCGAGCAGCACCCCGAAGCCGAGGATCAGCAGCCCGTACTTGAACCCGTCCTTGAAGTCGGCGAACCAGGTGACCGCGAGGCCGGCGCCGACGACCAGCAGGACCAGCGTGATCGGCCACTGCCGCACCGGCAGGGCGTGATCGCGCCCCAGGGCCGCGGAGGAGCCCTCGGGTGGCAGGGTGCCGGTGGTCTTGACCGGCCTGCGGCGGGACCGTGCCGGTCGCGGTTCAGTCATGCTCGCCGTCCCTGGGGTGTCAGATGCCGGCGCGGCGCTCGGCCGCCTCGACGATGTTGTTGAGCAGCATCGCGCGGGTCATCGGGCCCACGCCGCCGGGGTTCGGGGAGATCCAGCCGGCCACCTCGGCGACACCGGGGTGCACGTCGCCGACGATCTTGCCCTCGCTGCGGCTGACGCCCACGTCCAGCACCGCCGCGCCCGGCTTGACGTCCTCCGGCTTGACCAGGTGCGGCACGCCGGCGGCGGCCACGATGATGTCGGCCTTGCGCAGGTGGGCGCCGAGGTCCCGGGTGCCGGTGTGGCACAGGGTGACGGTGGCGTTCTCGCTGCGGCGGGTCAGCAGCAGGCCGATCGAGCGGCCGACGGTGATGCCGCGGCCGACCACGACCACCTCGGCGCCGTTGATCTCGACGTCGTGGCGGCGCAGCAGCTCGACGATGCCGAGCGGGGTGCACGGCAGCGGGCCCTCGATGCCCAGGGCGAGGCGGCCGAGCGAGGTCGGGTGCAGGCCGTCGGCGTCCTTGTCCGGGTCCATCAGCTCCAGGACCGGGTTCTGGTCCAGGCCCTTGGGCAGCGGCAGCTGGACGATGTAGCCGGTGCAGGAGGGGTCGGCGTTGAGCTCGCGGACGACGTTCTCGACGTCCTCCTGGGTGGCGGTGGCGGGCAGCTCGCGCTGGATCGAGGCGATGCCGACCTCGGCGCAGTCCTTGTGCTTGCCGTTCACGTACCAGCGGCTGCCCGGGTCGTCGCCGACCAGGACGGTGCCGAGGCCGGGCGTGACGCCCTTCGCCTTGAGGGCCGCCACGCGGGCGGCGAGTTCGGACTTGATCGCGGCGGCGGTGGCCTTGCCATCGAGAATCTGGGCAGTCATGACCCCATTCTCCCGGATCGCCGGAGGTCTCCGTACCGAGGGCCGCCGACCGCCGCGGCCACGGTCCGTAGGCGGCCGCACGGGCGGACGGACGGGTGGCCGCCCCGGGTGGCCGCCCGGACGGAAGGACCTGGACGGGCCCGGACGAGCCTGTCGACGAACAGGTGGACGGACACGTGGACGGACCGGTGAACGAACCGGTGAACGGACGGGCACGAAGATCCGCCACACGTTGCGGTTGCGCCACAGTCTTGACGCGGCACCCGGAACCGGCTGGACAGGGCGCCGCCGTCCGGATGACGATGAGTGCGCATTCCCGCCGCGATACCGGCCCGGTGACGAGCCGACGGACCCCGCGGCGGGGCGTACCCGGGGGAAAGAGCCAGTGAGCCGATCACAGCAGAACGAGCAGTCCGACCGCGAGGGCATCGTCCCGCCCGCGCCGCACCCGTCGGCCGTCTCGCGCCCCTGACGCTCACCGCGCTGCCGAGCCGCGGCGCCCGTCACCGCCGCCGGGCTGTCACCCCGCTCCGCCAGACGTCCCCTTCCCGATCGGTGGCCCGACCCACCGACCGGGACACCGGGCCGCCCGTGTCCCGTCCCCGCGTCCCCGTAACTGCCCGGAGGCATCCATGAGTTACCCGCCCGACCCGAACAACCCGTACGGCCAGCCGCCGGCCGCCCCGGGCTACGGCTACCCGCAGCAGGCCCCGCCGCCGCAGGCCGCGTACGGCTACCCGCAGGCCGCCCCGGCGTACGGGTACCCGCCGGTGGCGGCCCCGCAGCTGTCCATGCCGGGCCTGGTGACGACCGCCCGCGTGCTGCTGTTCATCGTCGGCGGCGTGCAGACGCTCCTCGCGATCCTCTACATGGTCATCGGTGCGGCCGCCAAGGACGTCACCAACTCCAGCCGGTCCATGAGCGGCGACAACCCGTTCACCGCGCTGGGCGACGCCGCCGCCGGTGTCCTGATCGTCGTCGCCGTGCTCTTCGGGCTGTTCGCCGCGCTCTCCATCACGCTCGGCGCGAAGTTCGGCAAGGGCGGCAACGCCGTCCGCGTCACCACCATCGTGTACGGCTCGCTCGGCGCGCTGGTCGGCCTGCTGATCCTGCTGGGCGCCATCTCCGGCGGCACCGCGGTGGGCCTGGTCATGGCTCTGCTCTGGCTGTCGATCAGCATCATCTGGATCACCGCCATGTGCGTCCAGGACGGCGTCAACTGGTTCAACCGGCCGCGTTACTGACCGGCCCCGCACGACCGAGCGGCCCGGCTCCCTCCTCGGAGGGGGCCGGGCCGCTCTGTCATGCCGTCACGCCGTCACGCCGTCGGGCGGATCGGCGGCTCAGTGGAAGAAGTGCCGCGCGCCGGTGAAGTACATCGTCACGCCGGCCTCGGCGGCCGCCGCGACGACCTCCTCGTCACGGATCGAGCCGCCGGGCTGCACGATCGCCTTGACGCCGGCCGCGATCAGGATCGCCGGGCCGTCCGCGAACGGGAAGAAGGCGTCCGAGGCCGCGTAGGCGCCCTTGGCGCGCTCGCCGGCCCGCTCGACCGCGAGCTTGCAGGAGTCCACCCGGTTCACCTGGCCCATGCCGACGCCGACCGAGGCGCCGTCCTTGGCCAGCAGGATCGCGTTGGACTTGACGGCCCGGCAGGCCCGCCAGGCGAAGGCCAGCTCGGCCAGCTCCTCGGCGGACAGCGCCTCGCCGGAGGCGAGGGTCCAGTTCGCCGGGTCGTCGCCCTCGGCGTGCACCCGGTCGGCGTCCTGGAGCAGCACGCCGCCGGAGATCGGGCGCACCTCCTGGCGGTTGGCCGGGGCCTCGGGGGCGAGCAGCACCCGCAGGTTCTTCTTGCGGGTGAGCACCTCCAGGGCGCCCTCCTCGTAGCCGGGGGCCACGACGACCTCGGTGAAGATCGGGGCGATCTGCTCGGCCAGCGCGACGGTGACCGGGCGGTTGACGGCGATCACGCCGCCGTACGCGGAGACCGGGTCGCACTCGTGGGCCTTGCGGTGCGCCTCGGCGACGTCGGCGCCGGTCCCGATGCCGCACGGGTTGGCGTGCTTGATGATCGCGACGGCCGGCTCGGCGTGGTCGTAGGCGGCGCGGCGGGCGGCGTCGGTGTCGACGTAGTTGTTGTACGACATCTCCTTGCCGTGCAGCTGCTGCGCGCCGGCCAGGCCGCCGGTGCCGTCGCTGTACAGCGCGGCGCCCTGGTGCGGGTTCTCGCCGTAGCGCAGCACGTTCTGCCGCTCCCAGGTGGAGCCCAGGAACTCGGGGAAACGCTCGTCGCTGGGCGCGTAGCCGTCCTCGAACCAGGAGGCGACGGCCACGTCGTAGGCGGCGGTGTGGGCGAACGCGGCACCGGCCAGGCGCTTGCGGGTGGCCAGGTCGAAGCCGCCCTCCCGGACGGCCTCCAGCACGTCGCCGTAGCGGGCCGGGTCGACCACCACGGCCACCGAGGGGTGGTTCTTGGCGGCGGCGCGGACCATGCTCGGGCCGCCGATGTCGATCTGCTCGACGCACTCGTCCGGGGTGGCGCCGGAGGCGACGGTGGCCTTGAACGGGTAGAGGTTCACCACGACCAGGTCGAAGGGCTCGACGCCCAGCTCGGCCAGCTGCGCGCGGTGCGACTCCAGCCGCAGGTCGGCCAGCACGCCGGCGTGCACGCGGGGGTGCAGCGTCTTCACGCGCCCGTCCAGGCACTCCGGGAAGCCGGTCAGCTCGGACACCTCGGTCACCGGGACGCCGGCGGCGGCGATCCGGCCGGCGGTGGAGCCGGTGGAGACGATGGCGACCCCGGCGGCGTGCAGGCCCTGGGCCAGCTCCTCCAGACCGGTCTTGTCGTACACGCTGATCAGCGCGCGACGGATCGGACGGATGTTCTCCGAAACGGGGGGCGTGGTGGAGCTGGCACTCATGCCGGAATCCATACCTTTCGGTCCTCGATGCGGTGACCTTCGCGGGCCAGCCGGCCCACGACGTCGACGAGCAGCTTGCGCTCGACAGTCTTGATGCGCTCGTGCAGCGCTTCGCCGCCATCGGCGTGGTCGGCGTCGACGACCTCGACGACGCCCTGCGCGATGATCGGCCCGGTGTCCACGCCGGAGTCGACCAGGTGGACGGTGCAGCCGGTGACCTTCACCCCGTACGCGAGCGCGTCGGTGACGCCGTGGGCGCCGGGGAAGGAGGGCAGCAGTGCGGGGTGGGTGTTGACGATCCGCCCGGCGAAGGCGGTGATGAACTCGGGGCCGAGGATCTTCATGAAACCGGCCGTGACCACCAGGTCCGGCTGGTACTCGGCGACGGAGGCGGTCAGCGCGCGGTCCCAGGCGGCCCGGTCCGGGTGGTCCTTCACCCGGTGGACGAAGGTCGGCAGGCCCGCCTGCTCGGCGCGGTCGAGGCCGGCGATCCCGTCCCGGTCCGCGCCTACGGCGAGGATCTCCGCGCCGTAGGCCGGGTCGGCGGCGGCGTCGATCAGCGCCTGCAGGTTGGTGCCGGAGCCGGAGACCAGCACCACCAGGCGGGCCGGTCCGGGCGTACGGGGCGGGAAGTGCTGGGCGGGGGCGGCGGCCACTGCGCGTCTCTCCGTAGGTCGGGCGCCGTCCGCTGGTACGTCCACCGGTGGTGGGGCCACTACGAACGGCAGGTCGAGCGAGGGGGAACTCCAGGGAAATCCGCCGCGACGCGGGCCCGGGGAACCTCTGTGGGCTGCTGACCGTCACCACGATAACGGCTGGTCGGAGGGCCTCCGCACCCTCCCGGCGGCGCTACGCGCGTAGTTGAGACGGGGATCTCCTCCGGCCCACCACGCCGGAGTTGCCCCGGGCCGCACCGGCCCCCCGGCGCCCCCGCCCGGCCCCGCGGCACCGGGCCGCCGGTGGCCCGGCGGACGGCTGCGGGATCATTGGGGCGCGGGAGACCGCTCCGACGCGAGAACCTCCGAACGAGGCCCGACCGAGAAGGAATGGCTGAACCCATGAGCAGCGGCGACGACACCGGCGAGCGCAACCCCTTCGCGCCGCCGCCGGCGGATGCCCCGGACCAGCCGTGGCAGCCGCGCAGCCCCTGGGCCGGCGGGGGCCACGGCCCCAACGGCCAAGGGGGTCCCACCGGGCAGGGCGGCCCCGTCGGGCAGGGCGGCCCCGAGGGCCAGGGCGGCGAGCGCCCGCAGCTGCCGCCGCCGTGGGGCCCCGGCGACGGCCGCCCCGGCCAGCGGCCGCCGGCCCCGCAGCCGCCCCGGCTCGACCTCGCCGACCCGGCCCACCGCAAGGCCCGCAACGCGGCACTGGCCGGGCCGTTCGCACTGGTCTGCCTGTTCGCGGGGTTCCACTGGATCGCCCTGCTGATCGGGGTGCTCGGCATCGTCTGGGGCGTCGGCGCGCTGCGGGCCCGGCGGCCCGCCCCGGCGGCCACCGTCGCCGGACCGGCCGGACCGCTCCCCGCGGCCCCCGCCTCGAACCCGCTCACCCCGGCCGCGCTGGCCGGCGTCCTGACCGGCGCGATGACCGTCGTGGTCGCGACCTCGGTGATCGGCCTCGGGTACCACTACCGCGACTACGTCACCTGCGTCCAGGACTCGCTGACCAGCGTCGGCGCCCAGAACTGCGACCGGTACGCGCCGCAGTGGTACGTGGACTTCACCGGGAACACCGAGTAGTCCGACCTCCGGGGCCGGCCGGTCGCCCGGGGCCGCCCGGTCGCCGGATCCGCCCGCTCGCCCCGGCCCCGCTCAGTCGTCGAGGTCCAGATCGTCGGCGGCGGGCCTGACGCCCGGCTCCGAAAGCCGCAGCACGAGGGCGTACGTACCGGCGCGCAGTCCCAGCGCACTCCGGCGGGCCCGGCGCGCGAGCCGGGCGTACACGCCCACGCCGTCCGCCGGGCCCAGCGTGCGGTACCGGACCAGCAACGCACCCGGGACGGCGACCAGCGCGATCCAGCCCGCCGCCACCGGTCCCGTCCACGGCAGCGGCCCCACCCACGCCAACCGCTCCGCCGCCAGCGCCCCGCCGGAGAGCCAGCCCAGCACCGCCGCCCCGGCCCCGGCCCACAGCGCCGCCGCCAGCGCGGCCACCGCCGTCGCGGCCGGCGGCCAGGGCCCGGGACGCTCCCCGGCCAGGGCCCCGACCCCGGAGACCGCGAGCCGCCGACCCGCCGCCGCCCGGCCCAGCAGCACCGCCGGCGCCACCCCCACCAGCAGCGGCAGGACCGACACCGCGAGCCGCCAGCCGCCCGGCCCGTCCGCCGGCAGCAGGGCGAACAGCGGGAACTCGGGCACCGGCCCCAGCACCGCACCGGCCGGAGACACCACCGTCCCGGCGCCCACCGCGAAGCCCGGGCCCAGCGCGTACGCCGCACCCCACAGCACCGCGTTCGGCAGCAGCGCCAGCGCGAGCAGCACCAGCCCCAGCACCGCGGCGGGCCCGCTCCCCAGCAGCGCCGTCCCGCGCCCGCCACCGGCCACCGCGTCCAGCACCGCCGAGCACACCACCAGCAGGCCGCCCGCCGCGACCAGCCCGGCCCCTGCCGCCAGCGCCGCGGCCCGCACCACCGGCGCACCGTCGACCGGGCGGTACGGCGGCGGGAGGCGGTCCAGCGGGGAGTCGACCGGCAGGTCGAGGACGGCCACCGAACGGGCCCCGGCGGTCGTCGCCAGGCCCGCCACCAGCGCCACCACCAGCACGTCCAGCAGCACCCGGCTGCGGAACAGCCCGCCACCCGCACAGTGCAGCGCCACCGCGACGGCCACCGCGCAGTACCCCGCCCACACCGCCACCGGTCCGCCCCAGCGCGAACGCAGCCCGCGCCGCGCGGCCACCCCGGCGGCCGCCCGGTAGAGCCGGACCACGGCCAGGACACCGAGCAGCAGCGGAGTGACCGTCAGCGGGGCGTCCGCCGGGCCGCGCAGCAGCGGCGCACCGTGCCCCAGCAGCCAGAGCACCCCCGCCAACCGGGTGACAGCGGCCGCTCCGTCGTCCGCGTACGGCGACACCACCCAGAGCCCGAGCACCGGCGCCCCGACCACCGCCAGGCCGACCAGCGCCGTCCGCACTCCCGCCAACAGGTCGGCCAGCGCGGGGCGTCCGCCCAATTCACCGGGCGACTCCAGGATCGGACGGCCCATCAGCTGCGTCATGGGCCACATGGTGCCAAGGCGACTCGCCATGCTCCGTGAAGCGCCAAACCGCCGCCGTGTCCCAGATTATTGGCTTATGCGCATTTTCAGACCCTGCCCCCAAGCCGCCGGCGCCCCGGCACGGAGCGTCTGATGACCACGCCACCCACCGCCGACTCCCCCACCCCGGAGCGCCACCGCAAGCCCGCCCGCGTCGATACCGACCCGGGCCACCTGCTGCGGACACTGACCCCCCGTGAGGCCCAGACCCTGGCCCACCTCGCGGCCGGTCACGACCTCCCCCGCACCGCCGCCACTCTCGGGATCACCCCCACCACCGCCCGCAGCTACCTCCAGCGCGCCCTGCGAAAGCTCGGCACCCGCACCCAGGCGGAGGCCCTCGCCCTGCTGGCCGGCACCCAACCGCGCCCCCGGGACCCCGACCCGACCGAGCTCCCGGCCGACTTCGTCGGCCTCGCCCCGACCGCCCCGGGCCCGTCCCGGGGCGCCTGCCCCCCACCGGCCGGCCCGCTCCGCGCGGCCCCGGCCTCCGCCGCCCTCCACCCCGCGGCGGGAGCCGCCCGCCCGCGGACCGACCTGGCCCTGACCACCGCTGCCGTCGGCCTCAACCCCGCGGCCGGAGCCACCCACCCACGGACCGACCTGCCCACGAACGGGGGCACCCCGAGCTCCGCCACCCTCCGCGCCCCAGCCGGAGCCACCCACCCGCAAGCCAACCTGCCCACGAACGGGGACGCGGCCGGGAAGCGGCGCCGCAGCCGCGCCGGCGATCCCACCCCGGGGGCCGCCGGCGGCACCCGGCGAGCGGCCCCGGGAGGCGGCACGGATCGCGGGACTCCGGCCGACCAGCCGCGGCCTGCCGCCGGCCGCCCGCCGGCCACCGCGAAGAGCGCCGCCGCCCGGCGCACGCAGGAGGCCCGCACGCCCGGGGACCGGCCAGGAGGCGCCGCCGTCGAACGGGCGCCCTCGGCCGCACCGGCCGCACCGGCGGCGACCGGCGAGCAGCGCCAGCCGTCCGCCCCGAGCCACCCGCCGACGGCCCCCGCAGACCCGGGCCGGCGCGGCGGCGTTCCCCGCACTCCCGGCGCCGGGCAGGCTCGGGTGGCGAGCGCCCCGGCCGAGACGGCGAGTGGGGAAAGCGGGCCGACCAGCGCTCCGGCCACGACCGCGAGCCGAGAGAACGGGCCCACCGGCGCCCCGACCACGACCGCGACTGCGACCGCGGGCCGGGGAAGTAGGCCGGAGAGCACCGCCGACACGGCGCCCGACCAGGCCCCACACCCGACCGGCCCGGCCGACGAGGGCGGCCCCGGCGGCACTCCCCCTCGGATCCCGGCCGATGAGGACCCGAACGCCGGACGGCCACAGGGCACCGAGTCCGCGGAGCACGTCCCCGTCGGCACCGACCAGGAACGGCAGGCCCCACCGGAGCACGGGGAACACGGCACAGCGCCCGACCAGGCCCCACGCCCGACCGCACCCGAGGCGGACGCCGGACAGCCCCGGCCGGAGGTGTGGGAGGAGCGCGCCGCCGCCAGTCCCGGCCGGACGGCGCTGGCCGCCGCCGCTCCCTCGGGCGCGGACGACGACCTCGACGTGGAGCCCCCGGCGGTGAGCTTCGAGGAGCTCTACGAGACCGCCCACACCCGGCTGGTGCAGCAGGTGTTCCTGCTGACCTCCTGCCGGCACCGGGCGGTGCACTGTGTGCGGCGGGCGTTCGCGGAGGCCCGGCGGCGCTGGGGCGCGGTGACCGCTTCGGGGAGCCCGGAGGGCTGGGTACGGGTGCGCGCCTGCGAGCTGGCGCTGTCCCCGTGGCACCGGGGCGGCCCCCGGCGGGCGCACGCGTGGGGGCTGCCGCACCGGCGGATCAAGGTGCGGCCGGCCGACGAGTCGCAGGCGGTGCTGCCGGACCACGACCGGCTGACCGACCGGGACCGGGCGTTGCTGAAGGCGCTCAAGCGGCTGTCCCGCCCCCAGCGCCGGGCACTCGTGCTGCACGACGGGCTGGGTCTTCCGGCCGCGGCGGTCGCGGTGGAGGTGGAGTCCACGCAGGCGGCGGCCGAGGGGCGGGTGTGGGCCGCCCGGACGGCGCTGGCGGAGTGGGTGCCGGAGCTGGTGGGGCCGGACCCGGCGGCGCCGGGCTTCGCGGACGGGCTGTGCGGGCTGCTGCACCGGGCGGCGGTACGCGGTTGCCCGGAGCCGCACCGGACGCCGGTGCCGGTGCTGCGGGCCCGCCACCGGCTCCGGACGGCGAGCCGGACGGGCGCGGCGGCGCTGCTGACGGTCGCGGTGGGCGGGGCGACGCTGGCGACGCTGGCGGGGGTGCGCCCGGCGGAGCTGTTCCGGTCGACCACCCCGCCGGCGCCCGCGCTGTGCCTGCCCGTCACCTGGGCGGAGTCGGCGGAGCCGGGTGTGCCGCTGCTGCCCGGCGGGGCGCCGAACGGCATCGCGAGCATCTGGTGCAGTCCGGCGCCGGGTCTGGAGGCCGTCGTGGTGGATCCGCAGCCGCAGGCGTTCGCGCGCTGGGAGCTGCCGCCGGCGGCCCGGGGCGCCGCTCCCCCGCCGCAGGGCCCGGTGGCCTGTCGGCAGTGGTCGCCGCTGCCCTGCACGACGGGGCCGCGTCCGCACTGAGCGGGCGAACGACGAGCGCCCCCGCCCGGGTGGGCGGGGGCGCTCGTCACGCGCGGGGCGGGATCAGGCCTGGGCGGCGATGATCTCGCGGGCCAGGCGGGCGGTCTCGGACGGCGTCTTGCCGACCTTGACACCGGCGGCCTCGAGGGCCTCCTTCTTGGCCTGGGCGGTGCCCGAGGAGCCGGAGACGATGGCGCCGGCGTGGCCCATGGTCTTGCCCTCGGGGGCGGTGAAGCCCGCGACGTAGCCGACGACCGGCTTGGTCACGTGCGCCTTGATGAAGTCCGCGGCGCGCTCCTCGGCGTCGCCACCGATCTCACCGATCATGACGATGATCTCGGTCTCCGGGTCCTCCTGGAAGGCCTTGAGAGCGTCGATGTGGGTGGTGCCGATGACCGGGTCACCACCGATGCCGACGGCCGAGGTGAAGCCGATGTCCCGCAGCTCGTACATGAGCTGGTAGGTCAGGGTGCCGGACTTGGAGACCAGACCGATCTTGCCGGAGCTGGTGATGTCGGCCGGGATGATGCCGGCGTTCGACTGTCCGGGGCTGATCAGGCCGGGGCAGTTCGGGCCGATGATGCGGGTCTTGTTGCCCTTGGCACCGGCGTGCGCCCAGAAGGCGGCGGTGTCGTGCACCGGGACGCCCTCGGTGATGACGACGGCCAGGCCGATCTCGGCGTCGATGGCCTCGACGACGGCGGCCTTGGTGAACGCCGGCGGCACGAAGAGGACGGACACGTCGGCGCCCGTCTTCTCCATGGCCTCGGCGACGGAGCCGAAGACCGGGATCTCGGTGCCGTCGACGTCGACCGTGGTGCCGGCCTTGCGCGGGTTGACACCGCCGACGATCTGGGTGCCGGAGGCGAGCATGCGGCGGGTGTGCTTCATGCCCTCGGCGCCGGTCATGCCCTGGACGATGACCTTGCTGTCCTTGGTAAGGAAGATAGCCATGGTGTTAAGTCCCCTTCCTTACTTGTTGGCCAGCTCGGCGGCGCGGTCGGCCGCACCGTCCATGGTGTCCACGCGCTGGACCAGCGGGTGGTTGGCGTCGTCGAGGATCTTGCGACCCAGCTCCGCGTTGTTGCCGTCCAGGCGGACGACCAGCGGCTTGGTGACGTTCTCGCCCTTGCTCTCCAGGAGGGCGAGGGCCTGCACGATGCCGTTGGCGACCGCGTCGCACGCGGTGATGCCGCCGAAGACGTTGACGAAGACCGACTTGACGTCGGGGTCGCCCAGGATGATCTCCAGGCCGTTCGCCATGACCTCGGCGGAGGCGCCGCCACCGATGTCGAGGAAGTTGGCGGGCTTGACGCCACCGTGGCTCTCACCGGCGTAGGCGACCACGTCGAGGGTGCTCATGACGAGGCCCGCGCCGTTGCCGATGATGCCGACCTGGCCGTCGAGCTTGACGTAGTTCAGGCCCTTGGCCTTGGCGGCGGCCTCCAGCGGGTTGGCCGCGGCCTTGTCCTCCAGGGCCTCGTGCTCGGGCTGGCGGAACTCGGCGTTCTCGTCCAGGGAGACCTTGCCGTCGAGCGCGATGATCTTGCCCTCACCGGACTTGATCAGCGGGTTGACCTCGACGAGGAGGGCGTCCTCCTTGATGAAGACGGTCCACAGCTTCTGCAGGACCTCGGCGACCTGGTCGGCGACCTCGGCCGGGAACTTCGCCGCGGCGACGATCTCGGCGGCCTTCTCCGGGGTGCAGCCCTCGTTGGCGTCGACCGGGATCTTCGCGAGCGCCTCGGGGTTCTGCTCGGCGACGACCTCGATCTCCACGCCGCCCTCGACGCTGGCCATGGCCAGGAAGGTGCGGTTGGTGCGGTCCAGCAGGAACGAGACGTAGTACTCGTCCTTGATGTCCGCGGTCTGGGCCAGCATCACCTTGTGAACGGTGTGGCCCTTGATGTCCATGCCGAGGATCTGCTCGGCCTTGGCGACGGCGTCCGCCGGGTCGGCGGCGAGCTTGACGCCGCCGGCCTTGCCTCGGCCACCCACCTTCACCTGAGCCTTGACGACGGCGCGGCCGCCGAAGCGCTCCGCGATGGCGGCAGCGTCTGCGGCGGTCTCGATGACATCGCCGTCAAGCACGGGCACGCCGTGCTTGGCGAAGAGGTCCCTCGCCTGGTACTCGAACAGGTCCACGTGTTTGTCCTTGTTCGTGGTCGCGGATTGTGTCTCTACGAGCGTGCCACGGCAGGATCTTCGCTGCGGGTCGTCGGGGCGGTGCGGGTACGCAGAGGTACGGCCTTGCGGCCCACACAGCCACGGGCGCACACGTCAATCAACACGCGCGTCACGTCCGTCTGGCAGGTTATCCCCGTGGGACGGGGCTGTTCCGCCCGCAGCCTGCCCGGCATGGGTGAGAACCGTCACAGAATGCCCGGGAGGCACGGACGGGCGGCCGGTCCACCGATCGGGCGGATTAGCGCGTTCGAGTGAATCCCTCACACTCCCCGGTCGGCCCCCTCGAGCAGGCCCTGCGGGATGGGACGCTTCTCGATCGCCGCCGCCATGATCTCCGGGAACGCGTCCGGGGTGCAGGCGAAGGCCGGCGCGCCGAGTGAGGCCAGGGCGGCGGCGTGCGCGTGGTCGTACGCCGGGGCCCCCTCGTCGGAGAGCGCGAGCAGGGCGATGAACTGGACGCCGGCCGCCTTCATCGCGGCGACCCGCTTGAGCATGCCGTCCCGGATGCCGCCCTCGTACAGGTCGCTGATCAGTACGACCACGGTCTCCGAGGGCCGGGTGATCTTCGACTGGCAGTAGGCCAGCGCGCGGTTGATGTCGGTGCCGCCGCCGAGCTGGGTGGCGAACAGGACGTCGACCGGGTCGGTGAGCTGTTCGGTGAGGTCGACCACCGAGGTGTCGAAGACGACCAGCCGGGTGTCCAGGGTGCGCATCGAGGAGAGCACGGCGCCGAAGACCGCCGAGTGGACGACCGAGGGCGCCATCGAGCCGGACTGGTCGATGCAGAGGATGACGTCCTTCTTCACGGCGCGCTGGGCGCGGGCGTAGCCGACCAGCCGCTCGGGGACGACGGTGCCGTGCTCGGGCAGGTAGTTCTTCAGGTTGGCCCGGATGGTGCGGTCCCAGTCGATGTCGCGGTGGCGGGGACGGTTGACCTTGGCACTGCGGTCGAGGGCGCCACCGAGCGTGGCCCGGGTGCGGTCGGCGAGCCGGCGCTCCAGGTCGGCGACCACCTTGCCGACCACCGCCCGGGCGGTCTCCCGGGTGGTCTCGGGCAGCGCGTGCTTGAGCGACAGCAGGGTGCCGACCAGGTGCACGTCCGGCTCGACGGCCTCCAGCATCTCCGGCTCCAGCAGCAGCCGGTCCAGGCCGAGCCGGCTGATCGCGTCCTGCTGCATCAGCTGCACGACGGTGGACGGGAAGTACTCGCGGATGTCTCCCAGCCAGCGGGCCACCTGCGGGGCCGAGCCGCCCAGCCCGGCGCCGCGGCGGCCGGTGCGCCCGGCCCGGGCGCCCTCCTCGGGGGCGCCCCGGTAGAGCGCGGCGAGGGCGCCGTCCATCGCGGCGTCACGGCCGCGCAGGGTGCAGCCGGTGCCGTCGGCCTCGCCGCCGAGCACCAGCCGCCAGCGGCGCAGCCGTTCGTCGGTCGTGGGCGCTGCCATCTCGTCCTCCTTCAGCGGGGCCTGCGGTGGGGCAGGTGTTCGGTGCGGTGGGTGCCACCGCGGCAGGTGCGACCACGGCGGGCGTCAGGTGTCGCGACGGGTGTCAGGTGTCGCGGCCTGCGTCAGGTGTCCCGGCCGGCGGCCTGCCGGGGGATCCTCGGGCGGATCCCCAGCAGCAGGGCCACCACCGGGACGGCGGCGTCGGCACGGGCCCGGTCCAGCTCGCCGACCGCGGCGTGGACGGCCGGGGGCTCGCCGAGCGGACCGGCCGCGACCCGGCCGCCGATGGTGGTGCGCACGCCCGCCTCCAGTCCGGCGAAGGTCCGGCGCAGCAGGGGCAGGACGTCGGTGAAGACCTCGCCGCTCACCCCGGTCAGCCACTCGTCCAGCAGGGCGAGCAGCCGCGGGTCGTGCAGCAGCAGGGCGCCGCCTCCGGTCAGGAAGCCCTCGACCCAACCGGCCGCGTCCGCCGGGGCGTTGGCGACGGAGAGCACCAGCCGCAGTCGTCGGCCGGCCTCCTCGGAGTCGAGCCGACCGTCGTCCAGCAGCAGCCGGACGGCCCGGCCGCGCAGCAGTCCGGGGGCGCCGGTGGCCGGTCCGCCGGCCGGCTCGCGGCGGGCCAGCGAGCGCAGGGCGGCGGCCCAGCGGTCGGCCAGGCCCGCCAGGTCGGCCGGGTCGGCCGGGTCGTCGGGAACGCCGGGGTCGTCCGGGTCCGGCGCGGTGTCGGAGGGCGCGGCGTCGGAGGGGGCGGCGGGATCGGCGGCCAGCAGTCCGATCGCGCCGTGCACCTCGTCGAGGCGGGCGCGCATCGCCTCCGCACCCTGCGCGTCCAGGCCGACGCAGGCGGGCGGCAGCCCGACGCAGATCCGCTCGGCCAGGCCCGAGGCCGCCTCGGCGAGCGCCCCGTGGTCGGTGCCGCGCACGTCGCCGTAGCGCAGCGCGCGGACCAGTGCGGGCAGCGCGCCCGCGAGGTGCGCGACGTCGGTGTCCAGGGCCGCGCAGTCGGCGAGCACCCGCATCACGGCGGGCAGCGCGCCGGACAGCCCGGCCAGCAGACAGGTCTCCACCAGGCCGGTCAGCTCGGCGAGTTCCCCGGCGGCGCGGGCGGTGCCGACGGCCTTGTTGACCGCCGCCTCCTCGACCGTGGTGCCCCACTGGGCCGCCTCGGCGATCCGGACCGCGAACTCGGGCTGCCAGCACAGCCGCCAGCTCTCCCGGAACGTCCCGGTCGAGTTCACCGAGGAACGCGCGGGCGCGCCCCAGTCCACGCCCAGCAGCCGCAGCCGGTGCAGCAGCCGGGAGCGGGCCGCGTCGGTCTCCTTGCGCAGGTCGAGGTCGAGGTCCTTCGGCGCGGCCTCGGGCTTGAGCCGCAGCGAGCGCTGCAGCCGGGTCAGGTCGCGTTGGAGCGGCACCGCCGGTGCGGCGTCCGGGACCTCGCCGAGCGCGTCGCCGACCACCAGGCGGTCCCGGACCAGCTCCAGGGCGACCTCCGAGCCCTCGCAGAGCACGGCGCGCACGGCGTCCAGGGTCTCGGTCAGCCCGGCGAGCGGACGGCCGCGCAGCACGGCCAGGGTCTCGGCGAGCCGGACCGCCTCGATCACGTGCGCGGAGGAGACCGGGTGGTCCTCGGCGCGCAGCAGGTCGGCCGCCCGGGTGAGCCAGCGGGGCACCGGGTCCCCGTCGGTGGCGAACAGGTGGTGGTACCAGCCGGGCGACTGCACACCCGCGCCGTAGCCGGTGGCCTGGGAGAGCCGGCGGTGCGTCCACGGCACCCAGGTGATGTCGGTGCGCACCTTCTTCGGCAGCCCGGCGAGCAGCGCCCGGTCGTGGGCGACGGTGGGCATCCGCTCCAGCGCGGGGACGTGGAAGGCCCCGCAGACCACGGCGATCCTGCGGTGCCCGGCGCGGCGGGCGGCGCGGATCTGCTGGCGCATGTACGCCTCGCGCAGCAGGTCCCGGCGGGACTCGCCGAGGCCCTCGGCGCGCAGCGCGCCCATCGCCTCGGCGACGGCGGCGAACGGCGCCAGCGCGTCGGTGCCGGGCGCGCGGTGCTCGACCACGTCCTCCCACCAGCGCTCCGCGTCGTCGTGCCCGGCCGCCTCGGCGAGCAGCGCCAGCGGGTCGGCCACCGGCTCGGCGGTCTCCTCCGCGACGGCCGCCCCCTCGGCGCCGTCCTCCGGGGCCGGCGCGAAGCCGTACCCGGCGGGCAGGTCGATGAAGCGGACCGGCAGGTCGTGCTCCACGGCGTGCCGGATCGCCACCCACTCCGGGGAGAACTCGGCGTACGGCCAGAAGGCGGCCTTCGCCGGGTCGTCCACCGCGTGGGCGAGCAGCGCCACCGGCGGGACCAGGTCCTTCTCGCCGGCCAGGTGGACGATGGCGTCGGCCTCCGGCGGGCCCTCGACCAGCACCGCGTCCGGCCGCCACTGCGCCAGCGCGGCGGCGACCGCCCGGGCCGACCCGGGGCCGTGGTGGCGGATGCCCAGCAGGGCGACCTCGGGCGTCGTCATGCCCCCACCTCGCGGGCGGCGCGGTAGAAGTCCTTCCAGCCCTCGCGCTCGCGCACCACCCCTTCGACGTACTCGCGCCAGACCGCCCGGTCCGCCACCGGGTCGCGGACGACGGCGCCGATGATGCCGGCCGTCACGTCCCCGGCGCGCAGCACGCCGTCGCCGAAGTGGGTGGCCAGCGCGACCCCGTTGGTCACCACCGATATCGCCTCGGCGGTGGAGAGGGTCCCGCTCGGGGTCTTGACCTTCGTCCGGCCGTCCGCCGTGATCCCGGCCCGCAGCTCGCGGAAGACGGTGACCACGCGCCTGATCTCCTCGGCGCCGCCGGGCAGTTCGGGCAGGTCCAGGGAGCGGCCGAGCTGGTTGACCCGGCGGGTGACGATGTCGACCTCCTCGTCCAGCGAGCCCGGCAGCGGGAGGACCACCGTGTTGAAGCGGCGGCGCAGCGCGCTGGACAGCTCGTTGACGCCGCGGTCGCGGTCGTTGGCGGTGGCGATCACGTTGAAGCCGCGCACCGCCTGCGTCTCGGATCCCAACTCCGGTACGGGAAGCGTCTTCTCGGACAGGATGGTGATCAGACTGTCCTGCACGTCGGCCGGGATGCGGGTGAGCTCCTCGACCCGGGCGATCTTGCCGTCGGCCATCGCCCGCATCAGCGACGAGGGCACCAGGGCGTCCCGGCTGGGCCCGTTGGTGAGCAGCTGGGCGTAGTTCCAGCCGTACCGGACGGCCTCCTCGGGGGTGCCGGCGGTGCCCTGCACCAGCATCGTGGAGTCGCCGCTGATCGCCGCGGCCAGGTGCTCGGACACCCAGGTCTTCGCGGTGCCCGGCACACCGAGCAGCAGCAGCGCGCGGTCCGTCGCCAGGGTCGTCACGGCGACCTCGACGATCCGGCGCGGGCCGATGTACTTGGGGCTGATCCGGGTGCCGTCCGGCAGTTCGCCACCGAGCAGGTACGTCGCCACGGCCCACGGCGAGAGCTTCCAGCGCTCGGGGCGCGGACGGTCGTCCTGCGCGGCCAGCGCGGCCAGTTCGCCGGCGAACGCGTCCTCGGCGTGCTGCCGCAGAACGTCGGTCATGGGGGCTCCTTCGGGTCTGCCGCCGGGCACACGGGTGCCCCGGGCGCAAGGGTGATCGGGGGGAGCCAGGTCGGCGTCCCGGCCTGTGGAACCAACCCTGCACCGAGCCACTGACAACCCGGCGGGGGCTCCGGACGGGCCGTCAGCCGATGTCAGTGCCGCCGCCTACGGTCGGTCGCATGGAGGAACGCTGGAGCACCGAACACGTCCTGTCCCTGGCACCTGACGCCGCCTCGCAGAAGGCCGCGGGCAAGCTCTCGGCGCCCGCGCCGTGGTCCGGCACCGGCACCGACGGCACCGCGCTGTGGGGCGAGTGCAAGGGCAGCGGCCGCACGCCGTACCGCACCGCGATCGAACTCGCCACGCCCGCCTACCAGTGCAGCTGCCCCAGCCGGAAGTTCCCGTGCAAGCACGCGCTCGGGCTCCTCCTGCTGTGGAGCGGCACCCCGCAGGCCGTCCCGGCCGGGGAGCCCGCCGACTGGGTCGCCGAGTGGCTCGCGTCCCGCCGGGAGCGCGCCGAGAAGCGCGCGAAGGAGCCGGTCGATCCGGAGGCCGCCCGGCGCCGGGCCGAGAAGCGCGGCGCCCGGGTCGCGGCCGGCGCGGCCGAGCTGCGGCTGCGGCTGGCCGACCGGGTCCGGCACGGCCTCGCCGACCAGTCCACCGCCGGGCCCTGGGAGGAGGTCGCCGCCCGGATGGTCGACGCCCAGGCCCCCGGCCTGGCCACCCGGGTCCGCGAACTGGACGCGCTGCCGCAGGAGCGGCTGCTGGAGGAGTACGCGATGCTGCACCTGCTCGCCACCGCCGCCACCCGGACGGACGAACTGCCGGCCGAACTGGCCGCCACCGTCCGCGCCCGGGTCGGCTACACCGTGGAGACCAGCGAGGTGCTGGCCGGCCCGACCGTCCGGGACCGCTGGCTGGTGCTCGGCAGCCGCACAGTGCCGATGGAGGGGGGCTCGGACGAGCGGCTCACCACCCGCCGGATCTGGCTGCGTGGCGCCAAGACCGGCCGCCCGGCGCTGCTGCTCTCCTTCGGCCGCCCCGGCCAGGCCCCCGCCCTCGCCCTGCCCACCGGCCACCTGGTGGAGGCCGACCTCGCGTACCACCCCGGCGCCCACCCGCTGCGCGCCACCCTCGGCGAACGCTACGGCGTCCCCGAGCCGGCCCCCGCCGAACCGCCCGCCGGGCTCACCGTCGCCGAGGCGGTGGCGGGCTACGGCACCGCCGTCGCCGACGACCCGTGGCTGGAGAGCCGGCCGACCGTGCTCGGCGACGTCGTCCCGGTCCGCACCCCGGACGGCTGGTTCCTGACGGACGGCCACCACAGCGTGCCGATCCGCACCTCGACCGTCCCGGAGTCGGCGCTGTGGCGGCTGGCCGCCGTCTCCACCGGCCGCCCGCTGACGGTCTTCGGCGAGTACGGCCACCAGGGCTTCGCCCCGGTCACGGCCTGGGCCGCGGGCCGACGACCGGTCGGCCTCACCAACGCTTAGGAGCACCGAGAATGACGATCACCCAGGACCCGTGGGAGACCCTGCACACCAGCGCCCTGCTCGGCACCGACCGCCGCCCGCTCCCGGCCACCGCCCTGCCGCTCGCCGACGCCGTGGACCAGGACGATCCGGCCACCGCCCTGCTGGAGCTGGCCGCGCTGGCCGCCGTCCGCCGCCGGGCCGGAGCACTGCCCGCACCGGCCGCCGAGCCGCCCGGCCCGCCCGCGGCCGAGGACACCCGCCCAGAGCTGCCCGAGCCGGCCGCCCGCCGGCTGGCCGTCCTGCTCTCGGGGCGGGCCGGCAGCAGCGGCGGCGGCACCCTCGCCAACCTCGCCGAGCTGCTGCCGCAGTGGCTCACCACCGCCCGGGCCCGGGGCCTGCGCCCGCCCGCCGCGCTGATACCCGGCCTGCTCGACGCCGCCCGCGCCCGCAGCGAACTGCGCCCCGACGCCGTGGCGCTGGCCGGCCCGCTGGGCCGCTGGCTGGCCGAGCGGAACCCCGACTGGCGGTTCGTGCTGCGCACCGCCACCCCCGAGCTGCCGCAGCAGCCCGCGGACGACCGGCTCTGGCACGAGGGCCTGTTCGCCGAGCGGGTCACCCACCTCACCCTGCTGCGCCGCCGCGATCCCGCGGCCGGCCTGGAACTGCTGCGCGACACCTGGTCCACCGAGCGCGCCGAGGACCGCCTGCTCTTCCTGGACGCCCTCCAGGACGGCCTCTCCCCCGCCGACGAACCGTTCCTGGAGGCCGCCCTCGGCGACCGCAGCAAGAACGTCCGGGCCACCGCCGCCGAGCTGCTCTCCACCCTGCCCGGCTCGGCCCTGGCCCGCCGGATGGCCGAACGGGCGCGGGCCGCCGTCCGGCTCGCCGACACCGGCACGCACCTGCTGGTCGCCCCGCCCGCCGAGTGCGACGCCCGGATGCAGCGCGACGGGATCGCGCCCAAGTCGCCCACCGGGCGCGGCGAACGGGCCTGGTGGTTCGGCGAGGTGGTGGCCGCCGCGCCGCTGTCGCTCTGGCCGGAGAGCACCGGGCTGACGCCCGAACAGCTGCTCGCCCTGCGGGTCGGCGACAGCATCGACGAGACCAGCAGCAGCTGGGCCGACGACCTGCGGGAGGCCTGGGCGCGGGCCGCCGTCCGCCAGCAGGACGCCGACTGGGCCCGGGCGCTGCTCGGCCCGGCGCCGGCCCCGCCCGGACGCGGCGTCAGGGCCCGCGCGCCGCGCACCACCGGTGCCCCCGCCAAGCTGCTGGCCGTCCTGCCGCCGCAGGAGCGTGCCGCCTGGACGGCCGCGTTCATCACGGTGCACGGGCTGGGCGAGGCCTTCCAGCTGCTCGGCGCCTGCGCCACGCCGTGGACGCCGCCGCTGTCCACCGCCGTGGTGTCCGCCCTGGCCCGGGCGGCGGCCTCCGGGGCGTACCCGTGGAGCCACAGCGGGGTGCTCGGGATGACGGAGCGCGCGCTCGCCCCGGAGACGGCCGCCGCGGTGGAGGAGCTGGCCGCCGGGGCCGCCCCGGACTCCGCCTGGTCCGAGACCTTCGCCCGGCTGGCCGGCACCCTGCGCTTCCGGGCGGCGATGCTCGCGGAGCTGGCGGGCTGAGCCGGGGCCGACGGCTCCCGGAGCACGGTCCCGGAACGGCGGAGCGGGCCGCCCCGGGGTGGGCGGCCCGCTCGACGCGCGGTGGCTCAGCCGGCCCGCAGGTTCGACTCGACCCAGGCGACCACGTCGCGGGTCGGCGTGCCCGGGGTGAAGATGTCGGCGACGCCCATCGCCTTGAGCTCGGCGATGTCCTCGTCCGGGATGATCCCCCCGCAGAAGACCTTGATGTCCTCCGCGTCGCGCTCCTTCAGCAGCTCCAGCACGCGCGCGCACAGCGTCATGTGGGCGCCGGAGAGGATCGACAGCCCGATGCCGTCCGCGTCCTCCTGGATCGCGGTGTCGACGACCTGCTCGGGCGTCTGGTGCAGTCCGGTGTAGATGACCTCCATACCGGCGTCGCGCAGGGCGCGCGCGATGACCTTGGCACCACGGTCGTGACCGTCGAGCCCGGGCTTGGCGACCACCACACGGATCGGCCCCGACACACTCATGACTGCCTCCTGGACGTCGTCGTCCACCATCCGACCGGGCCTCGTGGGCCGCCGGCGCGGTTAACGGTCAATAACCAACCTGAGGGGAGGTTAGCGCCACCCGGCGCGGTTGGCCGTGCCACCTCCGAAGAGGAGGGCAAAGTCACAGCTCCGGCCCTTGCTACCAGCCGGTATACCCCTCCTCCCCGCAACCTCCGCACAGACCCCCCGGCCGACCCCTTGACATCCGGAGGTTTTTCCGGGGCGTCGGCCAGGGGGCTACAGTCACGGCTGTTCTCCCCCCTCGCCCGACGACGCCCGAGGCCCACCGAGGAGGCAGCCCCCGATGGCTCCCGATGCAGCCGCCCGTCCGACCCGCGCGGAACTGCGCCTCGCCGCCCGCGAGCAGTCCCGCGCCCAGCGCCGCGGCGCCGCCAAGGCGGCCACCCGGACGGCGTTGCTGCGGGTCGCGCTGCCGTCGGTGGCCGCGCTCGGAGTGGCCGCCGCGGCGGCGGTCTCGGTGCAGGGGGAGGCCGACCAGCGCGCCCAGGCCGCCGGACGGGTGCCGCTGAGCGCGGCGGACGAAGCCCCCGACACCGCCGCCGCGCACGCGGCGGCCGCCCAGGCGATCGCCGCCGGCGCACCGGCCCAGGCCTCGCGCGGCGACGCCCGCCAGCCGCTGGCCGGGGCGCAGCCCACCGAGGCCCCCGTCGCACAGCCCACGGCCCAGCCGGCCCCCGAGCCGGTCAAGCCCAAGGTGGTCATGCCGGTCGCCCAGCACGGCCTCGGCGAACTGTTCGGCGAGGCCGGCACCCACTGGGCCAACCGGCACACCGGCATCGACTTCCCGGTGGACGGCGGCTCCGAGGTCTACGCCGTGACCGACGGCACCCTGCGCACCCAGTGGAACCCGTTCTACGGCTACATGACGATCCTCAAGATGCCCGACGGCACCGAGGCCTGGTACTGCCACCTGCGGGCGTACAAGGTGCGCAAGGGCCCGGTGAAGCAGGGCGACGTGATCGCCTTCGTCGGCACCAGCGGCAACAGCACCGGCCCGCACCTGCACTTCGAGATCCGGCCGCAGGACAGCAAGCCGATCGACCCGCTGCCCTGGTTCCTCGCCAACGGGCTGGACCCGCGCTGAGGGCCCAGCCCGCGCCGTCGGGCGCGGGCCGGGCACCGCCCTACAACTTCTCGACGGGCGCGTAGCGCAGCAGCAGCTGCTTGCGCCCCTCCGTCCCGAAGTCGACGGTGGCCTGCGCCCGGTCGCCGGCGCCCGTGACGGCCACCACCGTGCCCAGCCCGAAGCTGTCGTGGGTGACCCGGTCGCCGACCGCGAGCGAGACGGCCTCGCGCTCCACCACCTGGCCGCCGCGCCGGACCGACTGCCCCCAGCCCGCCTTCGGCGCGGCCGACGAGGACGACCGCGAACTCCCGCCCCCGGACGAGGACTTGCCCCAGGACGAGCCCGAGGAGTAACCGCGCTGGGCCGGCGCCTGGGCCGCCCCGGTGCGCTTCCACTCCACCAGCGTCTCCGGGATCTCCTCCAGGAACCGCGAGGCCGGGTTGTAGGCCGGCTGCCCCCAGGCGCTGCGCAGCACCGAGCGGGTCAGGTACAGCCGCTCGCGGGCCCGGGTGAGCCCGACGTACGCGAGCCGGCGCTCCTCCTCCAGTTCCTTGACCTGGTTGAGCGCCCGCATGTGCGGGAAGATCCCGTCCTCCATGCCGGTGAGGAAGACCACCGGGAACTCCAGGCCCTTGGCGGTGTGCAGGGTCATCATCGTGATGACGCCCTGCCCGTCCTCGTCCTCGTCCGGGATCTGGTCGGAGTCGGCGACCAGCGCGACCCGCTCCAGGAAGTCGGCCAGCGAACCGACCGGCGGCGTGCCCTCCTCGCCGGCGTCCGGCCGCTCGCCCGGGTCCTGCTCGTACTCCAGGGCGACGGAAGCGAGTTCCTGGAGGTTCTCCACCCGGGTCTCGTCCTGCGGGTCGGTGGACGCCTGGAGCTCGGCGAGGTAGCCGGTCTCCTCCAGGACGGCCTCCAGCACCGCCGCCGGGCCCGCGCCCGACTCGACGACCTGGCGCAGCCCGGCCATCAGGGTGTTGAACTTCTTGACGGCGTTGGCCGAGCGCGCGGCCATCCCGTACGCCTCGTCGACCCGGACCAGCGCCTGGGCGAAGGAGATCCGCTCCCGCGCGGACAGCGCGTCGATCATCGCCTCGGCCCGCTCGCCGATGCCGCGCTTGGGCACGTTGAGGATCCGGCGCAGCGGCACGGTGTCCTCCGGGTTGGAGAGCACCCGCAGGTACGCCAGGACGTCCCGGACCTCCTTGCGCTCGTAGAAGCGCACCCCGCCGACCACCTTGTACGGCAGGCCGACCCGGATGAACACCTCCTCGAACACGCGGGACTGGGCGTTGGTCCGGTAGAAGATCGCGACGTCGCCGGGCTTGGCCTCGCCCTTGTCGGTGAGCCGGTCGATCTCGTCGGCGATGAACTGGGCCTCGCCGTGCTCGTCGTCCGCCACGTAGCCGACGACCTTCTCGCCGTGCTCGCCGGCCGTCCACAGCTTCTTCTCGCGGCGGTTGGCGTTGCGCTCGATGACGGCGTTGGCGGCGCTCAGGATGGTCTGGGTGGAGCGGTAGTTCTGCTCCAGCAGGATCGTGGTCGCGTTCGGGTAGTCCTCCTCGAACTGGAGGATGTTGCGGATGGTCGCGCCGCGGAAGGCGTAGATCGACTGGTCCGCGTCACCGACCACGCACAGCTCGGCCGGCGGCACCTCGGCGAGCCGCCCGGCCGCCGGGTTCACCGGATCGCCGTCGACGGTGCGCCGGGGCGCGTCCGCCACCGAGCCGCCGGTCAGCTCCCGGACCAGCGTGTACTGGGCGTGGTTGGTGTCCTGGTACTCGTCGACCAGGATGTGCCGGAACCGGCGCCGGTAGTGCTCGGCGACGTCGGGGAAGGCCTGCAGCAGGTTCACCGTCGTCATGATGATGTCGTCGAAGTCCAGCGCGTTGGCCTCGCGCAGCCGCCGCTGGTAGAGCGCGTACGCCTCGGCGAGCTTCTTCTCCATCGGGTTGGCGGCCCGGTCGGCGAAGGTCTCCTCGTCGATCAGCTCGTTCTTGAGGTTGCTGACCTTCGCCGTGAAGGACTTCGGCGGGAACTGCTTCGGGTCCAGGTCGAGGTCGCGGCAGACCAGCGACATCAGCCGCTGCGAGTCCGCCGAGTCGTAGATCGAGAAGCTGGAGGTGAAACCCAGCTGCTTGGACTCGCGGCGCAGGATGCGCACGCAGGCGCTGTGGAAGGTGGAGACCCACATCGCCCGGGCGCGCGGGCCGACCAGCGCCTCGACGCGCTCGCGCATCTCGCCGGCCGCCTTGTTGGTGAAGGTGATCGCCAGGATCTCCCCCGGCTGCACCCCGCGGGCGCCCAGCAGGTAGGCGATCCGGTGGGTCAGCACCCGGGTCTTGCCCGAGCCGGCGCCGGCCACGATCAGCAGGGGGGAGCCCGCGTGCAGCACCGCCTCGCGCTGCGGGTCGTTCATCCCCTCCAGCAGCTGCGCCGGGTCCACCACCGCCCGCGCGGCGCCGTTGCGGTACCAGGCGTCCCGCTCCGCCTCGGCGGAGTGGTCGGTCTGGAACAGCCCGTCCGGGATGGCCTCCTCGTAAGCGTCGTACGGAACGTCGTCGTCGTACGGCGGGGGCTCCTCGTCGATGGGCGCGGCGGGCTGCTTCGACCCGGCGGCGGGTGCCTCGAAACCGGGGAGCGGAAGGTCGTCAAAGAGGCTACTCATGGCACATCGAGTCTATGGCCACCCGCCGACAAGCCCGCCCGCCCCGGCCCCGTCGACGCGGACCGGACGGGCGGGCTCGCCCTGACGTGCGAGGACGCCTGGGGTCAGACCAGGCGTCGGGCCGTGGCCCAGCGGGTCAGCTCGTGGCGGTTGCTGAGCTGGAGCTTGCGCAGCACGGCGGAGACGTGGCTCTCGACCGTCTTCACCGAGATGAAGAGCTGCTTGGCGATCTCCTTGTAGGCGTAGCCGCGGGCGATCAGCCGCAGGACCTCGCGCTCGCGCTGGGTGAGCCGGTCCAAGTCCTCGTCCACCGGCGGGGTGTCGGTGGCGGCGAAGGCGTCCAGCACGAAGCCGGCCAGCCGGGGCGAGAACACCGCGTCGCCGTCGGCGATCCGGAAGACCGCGTTCACGAGGTCGCTCCCGGTGATGGTCTTGGTGACGTAGCCGCGCGCGCCGCCGCGGATGACGCCGATGACGTCCTCGGCGGCGTCCGACACCGACAGCGCCAGGAACTTCACCCCTCCCTGCTCGCCCATCACCCCGACGGAGCGGCGCAGCACCTCGACGCCGCCGCCGCCCGGCAGGTGGACGTCGAGCAGCACCACGTCCGGCCTGGTCTCGGCGACCACGCGGACCGCCGAGTCCACGTCGTCCGCCTCGCCGACCACGTCGATGCCGGTCACCTCGGTGCGGCCGATCTCGGCCCTGACCCCCGTCCGGAACATCCGGTGGTCGTCCACCAGCACGACCCGCGCGGTACTCCCCCTGCCTCCGGCCGGGGGGACCCCCATCGGAGCTGCCTCAGTCATCCGTTCTCTCCATCTCCAACTCGACCTCGGTGCCGCCGCCCGCCGCCGGCCGCACCCGAGCGGTGCCGCCGTTGCGCTTCATCCGGCCGATGATCGACTCCCGTACGCCCATCCGGTCCTCGGGCACCGTGTCGGGGTCGAAGCCGGGACCGTGGTCGCGGACGAACACCGACACCGTCCTCCCCTCCACCTCGGCGTAGACCTGGACCGGTCCCCCGCCACCGTACTTGGCCGCGTTGACGGTCGCCTCCCTCGCGGCCTGCATCTGTGCCGCGATCCTCTCGTCCATCGGGCAGTCGCCGACGATCACCAGCTCGACCTGGACGCCGTGCCGGTCCTCGACCTCGGCGACGGCGGCCCGCAGGGTCTCCGCCATGGTGTCCGGCGCGGCCTCGGCGGCGGCCTCCGGGCGGTACAGCCACAGCCGCAGCTCGCGCTCCTGCGAGCGCGCCAGCCGCAGCACCTCCTTGGGGTCCTCGGCGCGGCGCTGGATCAGGGTCAGGGTGTGGAGGACGGAGTCGTGGATGTGCGCGGCGATCTCGGCCCGCTCCTGGGCGCGGATGCGGGCGGTGCGCTCGGCCCCGAGGTCCTGCCAGAGCCGCAGGCCGTACGGGCCGAGCAGCACCAGCACGCCGGCCAGCACCGCGAGCGAGGCCTCGATCACCGAGCCGAGCGTGGAACCGCTGCCCTGCATGGCGAGCAGCGCGATGGTGCCGGCCACCGCGAGCAGCACGCCCGCGCCGACCCGGGTGTAGGCGCCGCGCCGCTTCTCGCCCTCCTCGATGCCGAACCAGCGCTGCCAGCGCGAGTCGTCGGCCTGCCGCCAGACCAGCGCCACGCCGACGCCGATCGCCAGCAGCGGCCAGGTGTACGGCTTGGCGGTCTGCCAGCCGAGCACGTTGAGCAGGGCGATCACACCGATCACCGTCATCACCAGGGCGGCGAGCTGGCCGAGGCCGCCCTGCCCGCCCTTGCCGGCCTGCGCCTCCTCCTCCCCCTCCGGGAGGGAGCCCACCGGCTCGCCCTGCAGGGTGTGCTGGAGCAGCCGGCGCATCCGGCCCACCCAGCCGCCGCCCTGACCGCCCCGGTCCTCCTTGCCGCCCTTGCTCAGCAGGCCGCCCTGCACCCCGGGCGAGGCCGGGACGAACACCCCGTTGAGGTAGACCCACTGGGCGCCGCCGCGCTGCGAGGGCTCGCCGATGCCGATCGGCACCACGAACCAGAACGCGGCGTACAGCAGCGCGCCGATCCCCTGGGCGAAGAACAGCGCCACGAAGGCGATCCGCACCCACCGCACCGGCAGCCCGAGGTGCACCGCCAGGCCGTGCGCGACGCCGCCCAGCATCCGTCCCTGCGGACTGCGGTAGAGCCGCCGGTAGGGCGGCCGCCCGCCGTCGGGCGCGCTCGGGTCCGCCCCGGCCGACGGGGCGGTGTCGGGAGCGGTGGGTCGGGGATCGGTTCCGGGGGCTGCCACGGCACCGATGGTTCCACGCGGGCACCCGCGGGCGCATCAGGGTGTGTCCCCATCCCGTATCAGGGACAAGTCAGGGTACGGACAGGGATCGACCCGGTTGGGCCGGGCCCTCCCCTGCCGCAAGGATGGTGCCCATGACCGAGGACCCCCGCATCGAGGAGGCCGGGCCCGCCGCCCCGCCGGAACCGGACCGCCCGCCACTGACCCGGGCCGAGCACCACCGCGTGGTGGCCGGCGTCTGCGGCGGCCTGGGCCGGCACCTGGACATCGACCCGGTGGTCTTCCGGGTCGTCACGGTGGTGCTCTGCCTCTCCGGCGGCCTCGGGCTGTTCCTGTACGGCCTGGCCTGGCTGATCGTCCCGACCGACGGCGCGCCCAAGGGCCGCGGCGGGCGCACCGAGCTCCAGCGGGTGCTCACCGGGCGGGTGGACGGCCAGTCGGTCGGCGCGGTGCTCCTGACCGTGATCGGCACCGGGGTGTTCTTCTCCTCGATGGGCAACGGGGACCAGATGTTCCCGCTGCTGCTGCTCGGCGCCCTGGTCTTCCTGGCGGTGCGCTACGACCCGGACCGCCGCCGGGGCCGGGGGCGCGAACGCCGCCGCCGCGGCGGCCCGTACGACCGCCACTTCCCCGGGGCGGAGGACACCGGGGTCACCGGCGGCACCGCGAGCCCCGGGAACGCCGCGAGCGCCGGGGGGGCCTACCGCTGGCCGCGGCCGGAGCAGGACGAGTCCGCCAGGGCGGCCGGAAAGGGCCCCGCCGACAACCCGGCCCCCGGCGCCGGCGGCTACCTCTGGGACCCCCGCCACCCCGAGCGCAACCCGTACGGCGGCGCCTCCACCGCCACCCCGACCCCGCCCTTCGGCACCCCGGTGCCGCCGGTCGGCGGCCCGGCCCAGCCCTGGTGGCAGCGCGCCGACCTGCCGGAGGGCGACCCGCTGCGCAAGGAGCACCCGCGCCGCCCCGAGCCCGCAGCCGTACGGCGCCCCCGGGAGCGCTCCGCGCTCGGCTTCTTCGGCTTCCTGCTGGCGATCGGCGCGGGCGCCGCGGTCTGGGCCGCCACCTCCGGCCACCACGACCCCACCGTGCGGGGCGCGACGGTGCTGGCCACGGCGCTGCTGGTGGTGGGCCTGACGCTGCTGGTCGGCGCGAAGTTCGGACGGGCCCGCCGGCTGGCGGTGACCGGCCTGCTGCTCACCGTGGCGCTGGCCTTCGTCGGCCACTCGCCGGACTCCGTACGCGACGCCGTCGGCGATCGCAACTGGACCGTCACCTCGGCGGCCGACCTGCGCGACCGCTACAACCTCGGCGCCGGGGACATCAGGCTGGACCTCTCCGCGATCGACCCGGCGGGGGCCACCCTCGCCACCAAGGTCGACCTCGGCGCCGGCGAGATGGCCATCACCGTGCCGGACGACGTCACGGTGAACCTGGTGGCCCGGGTCGGTCTGGGCGAGGTCGCCGTCCCCGGTGAGCAGAGCGACAGCACCGGGCGGCACACCTACCTGATCGGCCCTGCCAACGGGCAGCAGGCCAAGGGGACCCTCAATCTCGAACTCGGAATCGGGCTCGGCAACATCAAGGTGGTCCAGCAGTGAGGAAGCACCGGATCGACCTGTTCTCGCTGATCGCGGGCGCGCTGTTCACCGTGATCGCGGTGCTCTACCTGGTCGCGGCGCTCAACGACCAGTCGGTGAACGGGCGGATCGTCATCCCGGTCGCCTTCATCGTGCTCGGCGTCGGCGGCCTGGCCGGCGCGGTCGCGGCGGTGGCCCGGCGCGGACGGCCCGACGGCGAGGAGTGACCCGCGGGACGTCGCGGGGGGGCGGGGGGGCTGCCGGCCCCCCGCCGCCCCCCCCCCCCGGGCCCCCCCGGGCGCCGACGAGAACGGCGCCGCGGGCGAGGAGCCCCCCCCC